>NZ_JALJRM010000020.1:0-101913 GCF_024519685.1 Paenibacillus sp. Pae15
TTTTTTTGCGCCTGCAGGTCACAAATTCTGGTTACACAAACTATTGTACATCATCTAGATTCTGATGTCGTGCCCAAATTGCTGGGATTTTTGCTGTTCGCTCTATCGATCGCTTTGTACTTCAATAAAACGGATGAAGCAGCCAAAGAAAAGCACAGCCCCGCCGATTTGCGCGTGCTGTTATCCGTGCTGGGTATGGCGCTTCTGTACATTTTGCTGCTTGAAGCCGTGGGGTTTGTCATTGTGAACGCCTTGTTTTTAATCGTTTGCACGAAATTTTTGGGCTATAAGAATTGGAAAGTCAATATCAGCGTCTCGCTTATTTATTCGTTGGCCATTTACTTCAGCTTTAACTATTTGCTGGATATCGAATTGCCTGCCGGGATATTGCCCTTATAGGAGGTAGCCGTGGATACTTTTCAACAACTGCTGCATGGCTTTCAAATTGCGACGAGCTGGGAATCGTTATTGTACGTATGGATTGGCGTTTCTGTCGGCACATTAATCGGCATGCTTCCGGGACTCGGGCCGATCACCGCGATATCCGTGATGATTCCTGTCAGCTACGGGATGAATCCTACGCTTGCACTGATCATGATGGCCGGCGTTTATTATGGAGCGATGTACGGCGGCTCCACCACATCGATCCTGATTAACACCCCGGGCGAATCCTCCTCCGTCGTGACGACGCTTGACGGCTACCAGCTTGCAAAACAGGGGAAGGCCGGCAAGGCGCTTGCCGTTGCGGCCATCGGTTCGTTCACAGGCGGAACGATCAGTGTCGTTCTGCTCATGTTATTTGCGCCCTATCTGGCGGAAATCGCTTTGTCGTTTGGTCCTCCTGAATATTTTTCGCTTGTTTTCCTGGGGCTCATTACGGTGTCCAGTTTGTTTGACGGCTCCAAGATAAAGGCGATGATCTCCGTCGTCGCCGGATTTATGGTTGCTACCGTCGGAATCGATGCCCAGACCGGAACACCGCGGTTTACTTTTGATTCCGTGTTCCTGTTGGAAGGGTTTGATTTCTTGATCATTGCTCTGGGACTTTTTGCGTTAGCTGAAGTGAGCTCCCTTATCATCCACCGGAATGAAGCCCTCCATGACAGAAAGGCCATCGGAAGTCTGCTGTTGAGCAAAAAAGAGATCAAGGAGATCACCGGCCCCACGCTGCGGCAGTCCTTTTTTGGCTTTGTGATCGGTGTTTTGCCCGGTGCGGGGGCGTCCATCTCCTCGTTTCTCGCCTATATTACCGAAAAACGCTTGTCCAAAAATCCGGCTGCATTCGGGAAAGGCTCCTTGGTTGGCGTAGCTGCACCGGAAACGTCCAATAACGCGGCGTCCGGCGGCGCTTTCGTCCCTTTACTGAGTCTTGGAATCCCCGGTTCGGGGACGACGGCCGTTCTGCTGGGAGCTTTTTTGGTGATGGGCATCCAGCCGGGGCCATTGCTGTTCCAGGACCATCCCGATATTTTCTGGGGCGTCATTGCAAGCATGTACGTGGGAAACATCTTCCTGCTGATCTTGAATCTCCCTTTAATCCCGTACATTTCACGGTTGATGTATATACCCAGAGCCATGCTGATTCCGCTCATTATTACGTTTTGCTTTATCGGGGTCTATGTGATCGGAAGCAATGTATTTGATTTGTATATGCTGGTCCTCTTCGGGATGATCGGGTATTTCATGTACTTATACTCATTTCCTGCAGCTCCGTTCATTCTGTCTTTTATTTTGGGAGAAATGATGGAGCAATCGTTCCGCCAATCGATGACCGCTTCCAACGGAAGTCTAATGATCTTTATCGACCGTCCGATCTCGCTTTCTTTACTGATCCTCACAGTCATCATACTTGTGTTTCCGATGGCAAAAAAGCTGCTGCTCAAGCGGCGTTGAAGCCGGCGTACATCAGCTTCTATTAATGGGCAGGCCATTATTGCTTGCATTAAACGAATACATAAGCATCCATGTTTCAACAAAGAATAATCACATCGCTTGTCTGTTACCTGGTGATGGCCGATCGAATTGACTCCCCTAAAAGGGAGTTTTTTCATTCGCTTTATTCGTATAAGGATATTTAAGATATCGAAATTCCAAACCTTTGATCATGGAGTGTTGCCTAAATGAAAGAATCCGTATTGGCATTCATCGCCGGGCTTATCGTCGGGGTTGTTTTTAAATGGATAAAATTGCCGCTTCCCGCTCCGCCGGTCCTGCCCGGAGTACTGGGTATCGTGGGTATATACCTTGGCGGTATGCTTATGCAGCGATTGCTTGAATGGTTGAAATAAAAGGCGACCGCGGGCCCTGCCGCGATCGGATGTTCGAACTTTTGTCTCTATGAACCCATCGAAGCCTTGTAGTATACTAGTAGTCGGTCTTCTGACCGGCGGCTTAACAATGTACTGATGAAGGGGACGCTTAGATGAAGTTTGACGTCGAGTATATTTCTTTTTTCGTAATCCAGGTGGAGGGAGAGGACGGACAAGGCGGCAAGCAAAGCAAGCATTACCAGACAATGGACGGGGATGACTACTCCGCAAGCGAGCTCAGCGCGTTTTTGGACGGAGAGTTCGCCAAAACCGCCAAACGCAAGGCCGAACGCAACCCGAAGTCGGAACAGGTACCGACGAAGATCGGCCGATTCGTTGTTGAGCCCGGATATGATCTGGACAGCAACCCGAACTATAATATGTTTGCCCGGCTGCGCACGGCGGAGACGATCGATTCGTTTATGGGCCATGCCGATGAGCTGGTGACCACCTATATGAATGCGAGTGCAATTCGGGGCGGCGCGATGTTCATTGTGCGGGCCAAGGCAAATCAATATTTTGACGAGCCGTTTCTGTTCGTGTTCAAATGCGATTTCGAACAAAAAATTGCCCGGATTACGGACGAGCGCAGTCTATTGAATAAAGTGGAGATGGCGATCAACGCCAAAAATATGAAATCCATAATGTACCCGCACATGCCGGAGCCGGGAATGATGGAGGTATGGGAGCTTAAGATTCACCAATCCTCGCATGCCCGATATTTTGAAGACTTCTTGAAGTTCGTCGAATACGAGAAATCGGTGCCCGAGCTGATGAGCGATCAGGTGCTCGGCTTCGTGCAGCAGTACGTTGAGCAGGTATACGAGGATCATCCGGAAGAAAAGGAGCGCGAGCTCGAAGAAATGGAGCTGTGGGCTCATAGCGAGAAGCGGGAGCTTCAGGAAAAATGGGATCAAAGCCAGGTGATCGAAGCCGCGTCGATGATGGTCGAGCAAAAGCCGGACCTCGAGATGAAGCTGAAGCTGGGAAATATGATCGTGAAGGCGCTGCTCGCCGATTTTGGCGACCGGCTGCATATCGCCAAGCTGGGGGATCGATACGTCGTTGTGCTGGAAGGAGACGGACTGGAGTTTGACCGCGGGATCTCGCCGGTGGAGCTGCTGATGCCGGAGCCCCTGGATTCGCTTGTAGGCCGGCTCAAGGCCAAGGCTAGGGACGAAGAGCTGGCGGCAGCGGCATTGCCTTACTAGGGATTGGAAGAACGCTTGTTCGGATTGATCTCGTGTGATAAAATGGAAATTACAATTGAATCTTGGGTGGGCATGGTGTCCTTTCTCGACTGTAAGGTGTAACAGCCGAAGCAGGGAGGAGGTGAGGCCATGGAAATCAATGATGCCATAACGATGATGTTGTTATTCGGCTCATTTCTCATTGCACTGCTAACATACATTAGTAATAACTACAAGAAAAAATGAGAACCCACCCTAAGGTTAGCGCCCAGGTGGGTTCTTTCCGTTATGACCGGGAAGGGAAAACCCATCCAAGCCAATTGTGCGGACCAAGTGTTACCAGCACTTGGTCTTTGTTGTCTATATCATAACACGAACGACACCGATTGACAACGAGACACTCCTCCCGGATGGACTGCAAGGCATCCATTAATGACCCTTGAATACGTCGAGCAGCAGATCGCCGCTGCGCTGTGTCTCCCAGGAGGCGGCGAAGCGCACTTGATGCGAAACGCCCAAAATATCGTAGCACTGGGCGAGGTGCTGCCGCGCCGTGCCGATAATGAGCGAGTGCAGGCGCACGAGCTTTGTCTTGCCCAGCTCGGCCAGCGCATCCCGCACGGGCGGGGAGACGGAGCCGACACCGTCGGTGACCATGATGAAATCGGCGTCATGATAGCGGGGCTCCGCGCGCACCAGCTCGATGCCCCGGCGAAGCGGGGCGTCGAAGTGCGTACCGCCGCCGAAGGCCATCTGCGCCAAGGCGTAGAACGCCGGCCAGTCAGGCTTCCGCCAATAGAGCGGATGCTCGATCAGCTCGCCGCGGGCGCCGAACAGGAGCAGATGAAAATCGCGTTTTTCCAGCATGCTGAAGGCCGCGAAGGTGGCGATGAAAATCTGCGCAAGCCGGAGTTTGCTGCCCCGCATGGAATGGGAGGTGTCCAGCATGCAGATGACGGGACCTCTCTGAGGCTCCTCGGTCCAGCCGGAGATGTTATAGGTCAGCAGCTTGCTTTCCAGCCATTTGACCATAAAATACGCTTCGTAATCTTCATCGGCCAGCAGACTGGCCTCACTGGCAAGCATATGCGAGATATCTCCGGACTGCCGCAGGTCGTCATAGCTTTCAGGGATGCGAGGGGAGCGCAGCTTGCGGCGCCGGGCCTTCAAATGTTGCAATTGCCGGCCGACCTCCTGCAGGAAGGCGATCAGCTCCGGATGCCGTTTCAGCCTTTCAACCCACTGCATGTAATGCGTAAACTGCTGCCGATGCAGACGCCCCAGATCGCTGCCCCAGCGGCGGTTCGCAATCCGTTGACTGGCCTGCAGCAGCTCGAACACGTCCAGGCTTTCGGCATCTTCGCGTCCAAGCGATTCCTGCAGCGCCCGGTTCAACCAGCCTCCTAGCTGCTCTTCCAGCTGACGGACAGTTTCCCGCTCCCGCCGGCTGATACGCTCCAGCTGCTTTTCGCGCTCGCCAAGCTCGGCCTCCGCTTTTGCAAGCTTCTGCCGCAGCTTGTCACGGCGAATGAAGTCGGTCCTCATCTCCTTCTGAAGTGAGCGGATCCGCTCTTTTAATGCGTCGATTTCCGCATGGACCAAAGGACGGCTGTCCAGTGCCGCCTGCTTTTCCTCGACATTCCGCTTGCCTCGCTGCAGGGTGTACCCGACAAGCCGAAGCTGCTCCAATTGTTTCTCGGTAAGGTGCTCTTGAACCTGCGACTGCTCCTGGCCCTGCTGCCGTTTTTGCTCATTCATTCCGATCGTCCTGAGCTGCTGTTCCTCGTGTTTTCTCCGCTTGACTTCCTGTTCGAAGCTTTCTGTCAGCCACATGAGCGATTTGAGCGCCGTTTTGAAGGAAGCGTTCACTTCGCCAATCGTCCGGGGATGGATAGTCCGGTAAAAAAATTGCTTCTGCAGCTCTCCGACCAGCCAGCGGTGAAACGGGGTAGCCTCGCCGCTGTAGTCGGCCTGCGGATTCGCCAGATAAAAGCATAAGAAGAAATCGGCGAACAGCTCAATGGTAAACCACGGCGTCCGCGATTCGGCTTCACGAATCCACTCCTGCGCCGTTCTGGAGGAGTGAACGTATCCGTCAAACACAAAGCGGTCGATCCGCGCGCAGCGTATGATCATGATGCCACCACCTCGACAAAGTTACAGCGTGTAATCATATTCGACGCCCGGAATCTCCCGGTCGAACAGCGTGCGGTAGAGTCCTTGCAGCGTCTGCAGCGTGCGCTCGCCCTGAATCCGGAGGTGCGTGTATTTCACGGCGTATTGGGCGGTTTGAAACAGCAGGAAATTCCGGTTTCGGATATAACCCGGCAAATCCTTTTCCCGCTGCAGCCACTGCACCAGCTTGCCGCGAAGCTCGCGGGCCGTTTCCTCCAGCTCCATCCGGCATTCCTCCAGATTGGCATTCGCTTTCTCTTGATCCTCTTTACTCAAACGGCCGCCGACTTCTTTCTTGAATTGGAAAGCATGGAGCTCTTCCTCTTTGGCGAGCCAATGCTTCGCAATCTGATCGTAACGCTTAAGCGGCAGCTCCCGCTCCGTCTCCTGCTTCAAGGCGTCCTGGAATACCTTCTGAAAAAGCTCCCGCAATGTCCCGTAATCCTCCGGGAGGTCCCAGAGCATATGAGGGGTATAGACCGTATCCCAAACGCCGACCTCCGTGCGTCCGTTCAGCGCGGCCGACGTTTTCCAGACATGGCCTATTTTCCTCCAGCGCCGGTCGGACAGTACGAATTCCTTTTCTTCCATCCCGCTCTTCAACTGATACAGCATGTAAATTAGCGGTTCCGGTATGGTTACTTCTGCTGCCGCTCTCCGTACGGTTTCAATATCGCGCAGGGAAAGCAGCGGGGGCAGGGGATCATTCGGGATCTGGAACATACGTTCGTAACTGGACATTTGCTTTAAATACCCGACCTCATACCGGATCAGGAAGCGGTCGTACAGCGCCGCAAGCTGATCGTTTTCCTCCGGAAGCTCGTTGGAGGCCGCCATGAGGAACAGCAGGGGCACCTGCTCTTTGGTCTGGCCGTTAAAAAAGATGCGTTCGTTCAAAATCGACAGAAGCGCATTCAGTATCGCGCTGTTCGCTTTAAATATTTCATCCAAAAAGGCAAAATCCGCCGCAGGCAAATACCCGTCGGTCTGCCTTACATATTGGTCCTGCTTCAGCTGTCTCAAGGAGACCGGCCCAAATATCTCGTCCGGCGTCGTAAAGCGGGTGAGCAAATATTCGAACCACCGCCCGCTGCCGAACAACTGGGAAACTGCTCGCGCCAGCTGGGATTTGGCTGTACCCGGCGGACCGACCAAGAGCGCGTTCTCGCCGGCCATGAGTCCCAGCAGCAGCAAACGGATCAGCTCCTCCCGCTCGAGAAAACGAGACTCTAATTGGCCGATGGCTTCTTCCAATTTATTTTGAATCGTCTGCATTTCATTCATAATCAGCGTAGTACCTCCTTCGGCCTTGTCACCCGGTATTTCTTCATTATTGTATCAGAGCGGACCATTTTTCTCTAATCGGCCAAGGATTTTTATTCCAATGGGGTTCATGGTACAATAGAGAAGTCAGATTCCATGCCGATAAGGAGAGGATAACATGTCAGTCTACGATTTCTCAGCCAAAACTATTGACGGAACAGAAAAGTCTCTCGCGGATTACAAAGGCAAGGTGCTATTGATCGTCAATACGGCCAGCGCTTGCGGATTAACCCCCCATTATAAAGGGCTTCAGGCGCTTTATGACAAGTACAAGGATCAGGGACTTGTTGTTCTCGGGTTTCCATGCAACCAGTTTGGCGGCCAGGAGCCAGGCACGGAAGAAGAGATTAAATCGTTTTGCGAGTTGAAATATCAGGTCACGTTCCCGATGTTCGCCAAAATCGACGTCAAAGGGGAGAACGCTCATCCGCTTTACACTTATTTGGTAAATAACGTTCCTGCAGATAGCCGCACCGGGGATATTGAGTGGAATTTCGTCAAGTTTCTGGTGAATCGTGACGGAGAGCCGGTCAAACAGTTCTCGGCCCGTACCGAGCCTGAGGCGCTTGAAGAGGACATTAAAGCGCTGTTGAGCAAGTAAATTTACTTCCTGGAGGAACAGTCTGTCTTGCTGCGATTGCAGGGCGGGCTGTTTTTTAACACATTTTTCATAATGATGAAGGGAGATCTAAAAAAACACCTTTTTCTCAGCTTCAAAAGGGTCTATAATAAGCAAGAGTGGATATACCAGCTCATACTCTGCAAACGTGTGCGACAGGGAGAATCCGATGGATTTCCCTGCATGATGAAAGGAGGCTGGAACTGGCAGTCATGGAGCAGCAAATAGAGCAAAAATATGAAAAACTTGGGGACATTCTCCGTTCTATGGACAAAGTCGTAGTTGCATTTTCCGGCGGTGTTGATAGCGCTTTTTTGTTGAAGGCGGCATTGGAATTTTTGGGTAAAGACCGTGTGCTTGCCATTACGGCCGATTCCGAAACGTATCCCGAACGGGAAAAGCATGAAGCGATCGCGCTGGCAAGCGAGCTGGGAGCGTCGCATGAAGTGATTCATACAAGTGAACTGAACATACCCGGATATGCGGAGAATCCGACAAACCGCTGTTATTTTTGCAAAAACTCGCTGTTCGATCATTTGATTCCGATTGCAGAGGCGCGCGGCTACAAGCATGTCGTATTTGGCGCCATTGCGGACGACTTGGGTGAACACCGCCCGGGACTGCAGGCCGCACATGAACGAGGCGTCCGCGCGCCGCTGCTTGAGGCGGGGATCAAGAAATCGGAGATCCGCCATTTGTCCCGCAAATTCGGATTGAAAACATGGGATAAGCCGTCCTTCGCCTGCTTGTCCTCGAGAATACCTTACGGCGAGCTGATTACGGCTCAGAAGCTTTCCATGATCGATCAGGCGGAGGATTTTCTTATTCAGCTGGGCTTCCGTCAAGTACGCGTGCGTCAGCATGACACGCTGGCACGGATTGAAGTGCCGGCCTCCGAGCTGGCTGAGGTACTGGCCGTCGCGGAGACGGTGCATGCCAAGCTTAAGGAAATCGGCTACGCTTACGTCACCTTGGATTTGAAAGGCTACCGCTCGGGCAGCTTGAACGAAGTGCTGCCGCAGGAGCAGCAAGCCGTTCAAGCAGCGGCGCAATAGGAGGCTAAGTGATCATGGGGAAACCGAAAATATATATAGCTAAACCGGTGCAGCCGGAAGTATTGGCATATCTGGAGCAGCACTGCGATTGCAGAATGTGGGACGGGCAAGGCACGGCTTCGCGCCAGGCCTTGCTGGCCGAGCTTTCGGACGTGGAAGGACTTCTGGCCACCGGCGTTCCGATCAATCAGGAGCTGCTGGATCATGCTCCCAAGCTGAGAGCCGTGAGCAGCATATCGGTCGGATATAACCACTATGATATCGAGGCCATGAAAGCACGGGGCGTTCTCGGCATGCACACGCCGACCGTGCTTGACGATACGGTTGCCGATCTCGTGCTGGCGCTCATGTTATCCGCCGCGCGCCGGGTCCCTGAGCTGGATGCGTTCGTGAAGCAAGGAAAATGGCAGCGGGGCAAAGGACTTACTGATGACATCTTCTTCGGTATGGACGTCCACCACCGCAAGCTCGGAATCATCGGCATGGGCCGCATTGGCGAGGCCGTCGCCAAGCGGGCTGTCAACGGCTTCGATATGGAGCTGTTATACTACAACCGCAGCCGCCGTCCGGAGGCCGAGGAGCTTTACGGTGCAAAATACAGCAGCCTGGAAGATCTGCTGAAGCAGTCTGATTTCGTCGTATTGATGACGCCATTGACGCCGGAGACGGTTCATTATATTCGTAAAGAGCATTTTGAAATGATGAAGCCGACGGCCTTCTTTATCAATGCTTCCCGCGGCCAAACCGTGGACGAACAGGCATTGATCGAGGCGCTTCAAACCGGCCGGATTCGCGGGGCCGGCCTTGATGTATTCGATCCGGAGCCGCCTTCACCGGATAACCCTCTGCTGAAGATGCCTAACGTCGTGACGCTTCCGCATATCGGCTCGGCCACAGCCGTTACTCGATTTGACATGGCCATGCTGGCCGCGAAGAATCTGGTGTCGGCGCTGACCAGTGATTCTCCTTCGAATGTGGTGAAGGAGCTGCGGGAACTGGTGAAGGCGTAGTTGTAGGAAACGGTTTGGCGGAATTAATTACCATGTTTTGGAAAATCCTGAGAAATCAGGATTTTTTGTTGCTCTACTAAATACGACAAAGATTCAGCATTTCCAGCATGTGTGTTTGGTGGATATATCGATCAATTCGTTTTATTGAATCTCTATTTACATTTTTGTGAAAAGCGCTGGGATGCTGATGTATAACAAAACCTAGATACATTGTCAAGTGCGATGTCTAAAGTTACAATAGAATTATTGAATTTTTAAGTAACGAGGTAAATGAGGATGAATCGGTCGCTCTATTCCCGGAAAGCAACGCTGTCCATGAAAATAACTGAATTTGAAGTGCCACCCATGCAGGACTTGCTGATTATCGGCAGAAAAGCTCCGGTTGGGCCTGAAGCCGTCCGCCGTATGGCCGAAGCGTTGTCACCGGATCAGTTTGTCATTATAAAGGTTGAACACCCTAAAATTGAGGCGGTACTGGTTCGTAAGACATTATTTGAAATGTTGGACAAAGACCTTCTGATGTCAATCGTTTTGGAGGAAGCGGAAGGCCTCATTAACGAAACGATGGTGCTTCGCTCGGAACTCAAGGTGGCTATTTCTGTTCAACGGGAGGTGGAGCTTCATTGAGAGTGGAGGAAATAATGAATGTTTCAGTCATGACGATTTCTTCCGACAAAAGTCTTGCTTACGTTGCGGAACGGATGAATGAGCATCGAGTAGGTTCTTTTCTTGTCATCGATCACGGGATTACGGTAGGTATTATCACTTCACTTGATGTCCGATCCGCGCATCCCAACCGGATCGTTGCAGACGCCATGTCCACCGAACTGATCACAGTTCCCCGAACGTGTTTTATTTGGGATGCCATCCAGCTTATGGATACACATCGAATTGAACGTCTGGTTGTCAAAGACGGAAGTGAGGTTTGCGGAATGGTGACACGCGAAGCGCTCAAAAGCGCTTTAAGTCAGCTTATCGACCCATTAACCGGTTTGTACCGTCAAGCATACATACATGCCGTGGCTGAACATTTCATTGAAAACAAACAGGCGTTCCAGGTACTATTCATCGATTTGGATCGATTCGGAGATATCAATAAACAGTATGGTCATCCCGTCGGAGACGATTTGCTGGTTTACTATGCCAGAAGGCTAAAGGAAACCTTGGAAGAAACCGACTATCTATGCAGGTATGCAGGAGATGAATTTGTTGTCGTATCTCTTCGAGATGAAGAAAGGGCATTATTATTGGCGGAGAATTTATCCGAGGAAATAAGGATTGGACATATTAAAGTAAGTGCCTCCGTAGGGGTCTTTCTTGGAAGCAAAGATAGGGAGAAACTGTTTTCGCTCTCCTTCCGAGAAATGATTACTCGAGCAAGCTTATTTTGTACGGAGATTAAAAAACGATGCTCCCCGGATTCTGCTAACCGTAAGACGGTATTTGAAATATAACCTAAGTTATCGTGATTTAGCAGAAAATGAAATACATATCGCCCATACAACAATCATGCGATAGATTATCCGTTTGGGCCGGAATTAGTATTCATTGCTGGAATTGAAGTCATACATATGATAAGAAAAGGGCAGGTTGAATGCCATCATTCGTCTGCCCTTTCTAAAGCAAAACGATTCATCGCTCACCCTTGCTTAAAAAATAAAGCCAATCTTACAAAATAAACGCTTTGTAAGATTGGCTTTTGTTTTTGAGACTTTTCTCGAAACACTTTTACAACTAAGTTTGTTTTTTTCATTTAAACGAAGTCTTAATAATAAAAAAAATAAAAAAATTGTCTTATGATAAGAAAAATGATTTCGAACTACAAAACAAAAGTATCATTTTGTTATATTTTGTGAAAAATGAACCGGTATCATCACGATAATTATAGACCATTGAGACTAATAATTCCAGTTATTTTATCAATGAATTTTAACAAAATTAGATAAAAAGAACTATAGAGAAAATGACTCCAAGGCTTCGTCTACCATGTCATCGTTAATTCCTATATATCTTAATGTAACAGATGGGCTTGAATGTCCAAAAATATATTGCAACATCGCTACGTCTTTAAAGCGTTGATAAAAATGATAACCGAATGTTTTACGTAGTGTATGAGTTCCAATAGCCCCTTCAACATTACACGTTTTTGCAGCTTCATGGATGATTTGCCATGCCTGTACACGATGTATCGGTTTCCCCCCTTTTCTGGATCGAAACAAATAATCGGAATCGGCAAGATTTTTTGTGTATTTTTCTATTTCCTTTCTTAGTGCATTCGTAATGATGATTTTCCTAACATTTTTGGTCTTCTTCTCTCTTACCTTCAAATGTTTCGTATATCTCACATCCAATACCTTTAGAGGGAGTATGTCACTTATTCTAAGACCGGAATTAATCCCGAAAACAAATAGAAAATAATCACGATAAGATCGTGCCAGTAAATAATTTTTTATTTCTTGAATTTTTTCCAAATCACGTATGGGTTCAACTGCATTTGCTCCAGATCTGGTTGCCATTATTTCGAACACCCCAATATTATGATTTAATATAATGTTAAATTCAATAAGTTTGATTGAAATTCCTTTTTTTTCATGAAGGCACGGAATATAGGCTTTACTATCGGTTTTTTATTTCTTTTGAGAACTTATTTTAATATAACAAAATGATACTTTTGTTAAATTCAAAAGGGAGATAGCGTTCTGTCAAACGGAGTAAAATCGATTCCTATCGTTTGATAGTACCGGTGTGTGACCGTCCTTCATCCTGCCGCTCGATCAAAAGGATCGATCTCTCGGATGATAGATTCTCGACTCGGAAATATCCGATCATGTCAGAGCATCTGTGTATACCGACGCGGATGTTCAAATCTACGTCAGTACCAGATATGCACCATAGCTCAAAAAATGACATTCTATTTGATCCTCCTTCTAAAGATGATTGATGTCACTTTATAGAAATCATACCGTAGCTTCCCCTGTCAAGAAGATCCAGGAGTTTTACAATACTTGTAAAGGAAGTTATCTAAGAGGAGGAGAATTTCACGGGTATGATATCCTGTTGGAGGTGATTTGCTTCGGCAAGTACGTTTGGGTATCAAGATAGCTTGAAGTTTTTTTCATAAAATCATAAACGAGGGCTACGAATGCAGCAGATTACCGATGAAGAATTACTAAAGTTATTAAAGAACAGTGAAAGTGAATTGTATACATTAGCCGAAATTCATAAAACATTAATCCAAAGCAATATCCAAACGACCATACACGAGCTGCGCAAAAGAGTTTATTCATTATTTCGTGATGGGTATTTGGGAAATGAGCCGACCGGAGATGGAGTTCATGTATACTACATCGTTTATTGCCCGGAGCCATGATGTTTGTAGCAATCAGAAGGCTTAGCTAATGAAAAACAGATAAGAACGGTTATCAGCGATTGGATTAACGAACGGTTTGGATATTACATAACAGCAAATATTAAACCAGGAGGCACCGTTATGGAAAAGAAACTTGCAAAACCCGCCGGCTCTCAAGGCAAAGGAGGCGCACAACTATCTGTTCAGGTTGATCAGTTCGAAAAAAAGAGAGAATTTGCAAGAAAGCAGGCCCTGGACAAGGTGAGAGCAAGAACATTGGCCAAGCAGCAGCAGTTGGCTGAGAGGATCGCAACTGCAACCGAGCAGCTTGCCGCAGGGATAGAAGAAGCCAGCAGTGCGGCAGAAGAGCTCAGCGCTAGCGTAGGCCAAATTGCAAAGGGCGCCAGCGAAACTTCCTCGGCGGCAGAAGAATCGAGGGCGGCCATTAACCAGATCGAAAAGTCGTCTGTTGTTGCGGACACAAACGCCAAGGAATCGCTCCATCGCGTGGATGCTGCGAAAGAACTCATAGAAAATACTTCCAATGATATTGAAACCATGATCAAAGGAATACAGACCGCCGCTGATGCCAATATTGAGTCGGGCAAACTGGTGGGAGATTTGGAAAAGCAGTCGGATGAGATCGGGAATATCGTGCAGGCCGTCGTGAGAATCGCCGATCAGACCAATCTGTTGGCCTTAAATGCCGCGATTGAGGCTGCAAGAGCTGGCGAACATGGCAGGGGATTTGCCGTGGTTGCCGATGAGGTCAGAAATCTTGCCGAAATATCTGAGAAGTCTGCAAGAAACATCAGAGAATTGGTTACTGAAATTCAAAACAATGTGAAAATTGTCGTTAGTGATATCGAAAACGCCGGGAAAGCCGCTAATGCAGAAGCGGAGAAAGCAAAGAAAACGACTGCCGATCTTGTGAAAATCAACGAGGAAATCGTGGTTGTACAGAAAGCTATTGCTGAAATATCACAAAATGCTATCGATGCCAACAAGGGTGCTTCTGAATTTCTTAACATTGTCGAACAAATTGCGGCAGCAGCCGAACAGCAAAGCAGCGCTACCGAGGAAGTAGAAAAATCCCTGCAATTGCAAAATAGAGCTTTTGACGAGTTGAATGCGGCTGCGTCCGAATTAGCCCAGATGGCTGAAGATCTGAAGGTATCTACAGACGCTCAAAAATCATCCGAGGCTCTTGCTGCTGCGGCACAGGAATTAGCGGCCAACGTGGAGGAGGCGAATTCAACATCCAGTGAGATTATGAAGGCTATGGAGCAAATTTCTTCAGGTGCCGAGATGCAAGCGGAACTCACAGAAAAGTCCTCCCTGTTTGGTGAAAAGCTTGTTGTGGCAGCAAGACAAATGAATGAAAGGGCATCAGCCTCTACAGTCAAGGTGGCCGATATGCAAAAATTGATTGAAAGCAATAAGATCGCGGTTGACGATATGATCGCGGGAATTTCAGCCTCGGCTGATGCAAGCTTGGTTGCTGCCAGAAACATCAAAAATCTGGAAGAAACCATCCGTAAAATTGATAAGATTGTGGATGCCATTGTGAATGTGACCATTCAGACCAATATGCTGGCAGTAAACGGGTCTATTGAAGCGGCCAGGGCAGGAGAGTTTGGACGAGGATTTTCTGTAGTAGCTGGCGACATACGGGCCCTTGCCAATGAATCCGCCGAGAATACGGATAAAATAAAGGATCTGGTAAGAGGCATTCAGAGTCAAATCCAAAGAGTTGCAACGGATATCGATGTTTCCAGCAAGACTTCGTTTACCGAAGCAGAGAAAGCAAAGAATATTACCCACAACCTGAATGTGATTGAAGAAAGCATGATGAAGATTAATACGGGTGCGAAAGAAATCGAAAAGGGCTCGGAAGAATCGCTGGTTGCTTTGGAACAGGCGAAAAAAGCTGTAGAGCAGATTGCTATTGCCGCCCAGGAGGCCAGCAGGGCTACGCAGGAGGCGGCAAATGCCGCATCCGAACAGGCGAAAGGAATGCAAGAACTGGCTGAAGCGATTGAGGAAATATCCGGACTTGCGGATGAACTTCAAAATATATAGCGGGCGGGAGGAGAAGTTATGGCGTCTTCCGGAAAAATAACAAGCTTTAACGAGCGCCAATTGGTTACCTTCCATCTCGGAGATGATGAATTCGGGGCGGACATCATGCATGTGAAAGAAATCGTGAGAGTTCCCGAAATCACCAGAGTGCCGTATGCTCTGGATTACATCGAGGGAGCCTGCAACTTGAGAGGCAATGTCTTGCCCGTCATCGATGGAAGAGCCAGATTCAATATGGAGAGGAAAGAAAAGGATGAGAACAGCAGGGTATTGGTCATTGATGTAAACGGCAAGGCAACCGGAGTCATTGTGGATAGAGTGTCCGAAGTCATCCGTGTCAGTACTTCGGATATTGAAGAACCCCCGCAAATCGTAAAAAATGTGGATGCAGACTATTTGCATGGGATTGTTAAGCTGGAAAACGGGAACAGATTGATCATGCTTCTTGATATTGTCCCTGTGGTCAATGGCGATGCGGAGGCAAAGACTCAAACGAATGAGAAGGACACCAAAGGAGAACCCGTTGTGAAATCCAGGGATGATTCAACGTCGGATGCCGCCAGCGATGAGCAATTGGTATCATTTTTACTTGGTAATGAGGAGTATTCGATCGGGATCATGCAGGTAAAAGAAATCATACGTTTACCTGAAATGATGAAGGTCCCCAGCTGTGAAGCCTATGTGGATGGTGTTGTATCCATTCGAAACCATCTTCTTCCCATTATTAATTTGAGAAGTTATTTTGGCATGGACTCTAAGGAAACAACCGACCATACAAGAGTTCTGGTTGTGGATATGGGAGGCTTTACGGCTGGAATGATCGTGGACAAGGTATCCGAGGTTTTAAGGGTTCCCGCCGGCATGATTCAGCCCCCTCCAAAGTTTTCTGCGCAAAGCGGAGAGCAGCTTAAAGGGGTGGCCAAGCTGGACAACGGCAAGCGCCTGATTATGATGCTTGAGCCTTCCAAAATCATATCTGCCGATACATATAGGAAAATCAGCGAATTAAATGGCGTTTCAATGGAGAGCGATGGGGTTAAAAGTATTGAAAGACAGATTATGGATGAGGAACAGTTGGTTGCTTTCAAAATGGATAATGAAGAATATGGGATAAAAATTAAGGAAGTGCAAGAAATCAATCGAATGACGGAAGTAACCCAAATTCCACGGGCTCCTCACTACATTAACGGTATAGTGAACTTGCGGGGCAACATCATCCCTGTTCTGGATTTAAGAAAGTTTTTCGGACTTTCTAAAAAGGGAATGACGGATGCCACAAGGATCATCATTGTGGATTCAGCCGGCGTAAAAACGGGAATCATTGTGGATTCAGTATCGGAAGTACTGAGATTTGAAAAGGCGTTAATTGAGTCGCCGCCGGAACTATTCAGTAACGGTATTGACAGCAGTTATGTAGAGGGTGTCGGCAAACTCGATGACGGGAAAAGGATGGTTTTGATCCTGCGTCTTGATAAAGTACTGGATTTTGAGAAAATGTCAGCATAATGTGATGTTGCCCTAGGTAAAGTGTTTTTGGTCCCGGGGGCAGTCCTATGTTTCTTGTATTCGTGCAGGTGATTGTTGTGAAGTACAGGATAAAAGTATTAATTGTAGATGATTCTGCATTGATGAGAAAAGCATTGAGGGAAATGATCATGACTGATGAGGCTTTTGATGTCGTTGGTGTGGCCAGGGACGGGAAGGATGCCATTGAAAAAGTCAAGGAATTAAAGCCGGATGTGATCACCATGGACATCAATATGCCTGAAATGGACGGATTAACCTCGATGCAGTATATACTGGACGATAACCCTGAAATACCGGTGATTATCATCAGTTCATTAACGCAGGATGGAGCTCTTACGACCTTTGAGGCTTTGGCGCTGGGGGCCTTTGATTTTGTGGCCAAGCCTTCCGGAACTGTATCTTCAAATCTATATATTGTCGGAAGAGAGATTATTGAAAAGATAAAACTTGCCCACAAGCACGCCAATCGAAAGAGTCTGAAGAAAAGGGTCAGAACCAGAAGCTCTTTTTCAGAAACAAAGGCTTCTGAATCCCGGGAAAAATCTGTCGCGGCCCGGAACAATGAATTGTCCAAAGTCGTGGTGATTGGCGTGTCCACAGGTGGGCCGGGAACTTTGACGGAAGTTCTGCCCATGCTGCAATCCGATCTGAAGGCTGCACTTATCGTCGTACAGCATATGCCGCCGTCATTTACATCCTCTTTTGCCAAAAGGCTGGGGAAAGTTTGTCCTTTTCCATTTAAAGAAGCAGAAGCTGGCGATGTGTTGACTAACGGAAGAGGCTATCTTGCCCCCGGAGGGTATCAGTTGCTTGTTCACAAGGCCGGCCGAATGTTGCGGCTATCGACTAGCCCTGTGACACAGTTTATGCCCAGTGTGAATGTTACCATGGAATCCGTGTTGAGGGCATATGGCGGGAAAAATGTAGTAGGTGTCCTTATGACAGGCATGGGGGATGACGGGGCTGACGCCATGGTTAAAATCAGAGAGGCTGGAGGAGTTACTATTGCAGAAGATGAATCCACGGCTATCGTCTTTGGGATGCCAAGGGCGGCAATAGAAAGGGGCGGAGCCGAGATCGTAGTTCCTTCATACCGGATAGCCGACGAAATTGTTAGGGCTGTTAATCATATTTAAGGAATACAGCGCACATTCACAAAACTGCAATTGGCAGCTTCATGAGGGCGGTAAAATGATGGATCAATTATATGTTACATATCTTGAGGAAACGGAAGAATTGCTTCAGAAAGCGGAAGAATGTCTGATCAGGCTGGAGACAGACTACTCAAGCGACGATATAAACGCATTGTTCAGAATATTTCATTCCATCAAGGGTTCTTCGCAAATGATCGGACATGACGATATAGGCAATCTGACGCACAAGCTGGAAGACATGCTGGACATCGTTAGAAAGGGCCGAATTGATCTGGACGGTCAAATCCTGCAATTGTGTTTCAGCGGGTTGGATCATGTCAAACTCATGTTTGAGTCAAAAAAAAATCAGAACGACGATGGCAACAACGAAGTGTTTACTCATGCTGTTGAGATTTTGGAAGGAAAAATTGTTAAAATCCTAAAAGCAAATTCCGAAACGGAAAACCACAGGAAGGCTGCGTTTCAGGGTGACAGCATTGTCAGTACATTAAAGGGAATGGAGCGAACGGGGACAAACCGTTACTGCATCTGTATTTCTTTCAGCGATGATATTCCGATGCTTTCTCCCATTCTTTTTATGATTTTTAACAATATCAAAGACATTGGTTCGCTTGTATATACCAATGTATCCGATGAGGATATTTACGAAGCTTCTGCAAACACGCAGATTCCTTCTCTGGTGATGATCGTGGAATCGGATTGGGAGGAAGCCGAATTATATACGTATTTTGATGTGTTGTATGTCGAGAAGGTAGCCATTGCAGACATCTCGGAGCATCAAATGCTGAAGCAAGCGACATCGTTGGATCAGGATAGCCGAAGGTTCTTTGAAAATTTTTTTTTAGCGTTCCCCAAACTGTATCCGGTTTTGTTTCAAAACCGAAAGGACTTGAGTAAGGCTGAATATACTGAACTCATCCATGAGCCATTTCAAAAAATCCTGGAAAAAGTCGATAAAATCCCGGTAAGCGCAGTGGAAAAAAAACTGAAGCAGGAAATAGAAACATTCTATGATCTGTGTCTGCATGCAACGAGCGGGAAAAGTGCCTTACAAGTTGAGACCATAGAGCTTCTCTGCCAAAAGTACCTTGAACTGTTCGAAATGGCTTACGCTGATGTTAAAGGGAAGTTCTTCTATAAAATCTTCAAAGTAAAAGGGAGCCATTTTATAGATCATCTCAAAGGTTTTATTGAACGAATGAATAAATCATGCACGCGCAAATTGTTATTAGACTTAAGTCGGCTTGAGATGATTCATGAGCATGAACTCAAAAGTTTGATCGAGCTGAAAAGGCGTCTTCATGACATGGGGATCGTGATGAGTGTCGTTATAGATAGTCGCTTGCGAAAAAGACTGATCAATATTTTCGATTCCATTCAGACGATTGAACATTTTGCGTTGTTCGATACGGAAGTGGACGCGGCACTGGGTGACCACATTTCTGTTTTGGTCAATGAAAAGCGATGTATGGAGGATTTTATGAAATGAGCGGATACCGCATCATGATTCTGGATAATGAAAGGGCGATACTGGACCTTCTTAAAAGAGGCTTTGAAATGGCAGGCTATAACCAAGTCGAGATCTACACCGAGCCTGCAATTGCATTGGAAATGTTTAAAAAGAGAAAATATCACATCGTTCTTGCGGATATTATGTTACCGGGGATCGACGGCATAGAATTTCTGAAGAACATTAGGGAATATGATCCCCTGGCGCAAGTGATTATCATCACTGGCCATTCTACCTTGGACAGGATCTTGACTTGTCTGGAGCTTGGTGCGAATGATTATATTTTAAAACCTTTCAAAAGCGAAGATTATGTATGGGAAGTAATCGATTATTCGATAAAAAAATTGGAAAGATGGAGAGAAGCGATTAAAGGGTTGATTGCAGCTTCCTGAAGAAATTGGTGATGAAATGGTTCTGTCCGATGAATTATACGCTAAATTTGTGAAAATGGTTTATAAAGCAACGGGTATCTATTATGAGCACAATAAAAAGTATTACGTCCAGAAACGGATCGAAAAACGCGCCGAAAAGCTGGGAATAGACAGTATTCATGATTATTATCGCATACTAAAGTTTTCCAAAGATTCGACCGAATTTGACAAGTTGATCAATGATCTTACCGTAAATGAAACTTATTTTTTTCGGGATTATCCACAGCTTAGGAATTTCGCTGAAGAAGTGCTTCCTATGGTTGTAAGAAGAAAGAATATGAACAACGATAGAACTATCAAAATCTGGAGCGCTGCATGTTCGACAGGAGAGGAGCCGTACACCTTATCCATCATTCTTCAGGAAATGCTGGATGAACCTGAAAAATGGAATTTGCGAATTGTTGCCTCGGATATCAATACAGATGTGCTTCACACGGCAAAGAACGGCTTGTATGAATACAGGTCTGTCCGAGATGTGCCCCCTGAATATTTGGAAAAGTACTTTACGAAAAAGCATGAATCGTATTTAGTGAAACTCGGTGTTAAAAAGCTAGTTCACTTTATGAAAATCAATCTCATGGATTCGGTCGCCGTAAGCGATATAACGGGCTGTGATTTTATATTTTGCAGAAACTGCCTCATTTACTTTGATGACGAATCGAGAAAGACGGTTTTATCCGATTTCTACAGAAGCTTAAACCCTGGAGGCATCATCTATTTGGGTCATTCCGAGTCTGTCGGAAGGATATCCTCGGCATATCGCATGCAGAGGATTGGAGACACCATCGTCTATTCAAAACCGAAATAAAGAGGATGCCGTTATGGAATTAAGGATGCGCGAGGCTTTTTGGGGCGAATGAGGAGTGTATATGATGGGCAATACTTTTAGTCCCGAGGATGTCGGTCTCTTGAAGATGCTTCTGGATGAATGGAAGGGATGCCAGGAAGATCTTCAAAAACTGATTCTCAAGCTCGAGGTGTTTCCTGATGACGTTGAATTAGCAAATGACCTCATTCAAAGGGTTCACTGTATCAAAAGAGGTTCCTCCTTTGTAGGGTTGGCATTCATAACAAAGCTAAGCCACGAAATTGAACGTGCAATTGATGCAGCCCTTGAGAAGAACATTAAGGTTGATTCCGAGCTTATTGATCATCTGCTGGCCGGCGTTGACTTATTAAGCAATCACATTTCCCGGTTGATCCGGAAAGTCGAATCGTATGATTCGTCAAATGAAGAAGCTGAACTGGTTATAGACTTTGAAGATGAAAAAAGTATAGATGAATTTGTAGAAAAAATAAATGTAATATTTGAAAAACAAAAGCAGCAAGAACAAACAGTGAATGAAACGAATGAAGCGGGTGAGTATGGAGCCGCAATAACGGAGATATTGCAAGCCCAACAGTTTACGAGAAAATTATCCAGGGATGCAAAGGAACAGTTTCTGTTCGAGGCCTATGAACATATCGACAGGATTGAAAATCAATGTTTGATCAAGTTGGAGAAAGAAGAAAACAACCGGGACGCTATAAACGAACTGTTTAGGGCTGTTCAGAGCATAAAAGCCGGAACAGGCCTGTTTGTCGCAGCGGGGCAGAAAGAGAGTCCGCAATTTGCCGTCGTCAAGGATTTTTCCGATGTTGTGCATACGTTTGAAAACCTGCTTGGACTCATTCGAGATCGGGAAATCCATTTTGATGAAAACTTATTATCCTTGTGTTACGAGACCGTGGACTATTTGAAAGCTTCATTGGAATCTATGGCGCTGGACAATCGGGTTTCCATACCTCATGCAGAAATATGGAGTAAAATTGACAATTGCCTATCCTACATAAAGTCTCTGCCCGATCGGAAGGTCGGTATGGATTCGGGAGCCAATTCCGTAAAACAAGTTCTTCGTCAGGATCAAATGCAGAAAGCCGCTTTGGCGCAAAGCATGCAGAGTATCAGAGTAAGCCAGGACAAACTGGATAAGATGATGAATATGATATCCGAGCTGCTGATAGCGAAAAACGCCTTTATGCATATTGCCGCCAAATTAAATGCAGAGTATAACCTTCCGGAAATGTCAAAGGAAGTTAAAGGGGCAGGGGCTTCCATCAACAGGATATCGGATGAATTACAAAATGCCATCATGTCTATGAGAATGATCGAAGTAAAGACGGTATTTCAAAAAATGCCCAGAATCATTCGCGATATTTCACAAAGTACCGGCAAGAAGATGGCATTGTTCATGGAAGGTGAAAGTACAGAGATTGATAAAATGATTGTCGAGCAGATCAGTGATCCGATTGTTCATTTGATTAGAAACGCGGCTGATCATGGTATTGAGAATCCGGAGGACAGAAGGAGGAAGGGGAAAAGCGAAGCAGGAAAGATTACGTTAAGGGCATACAATAAAAACAAGCATGTCTATATTGAGATTGAGGATGACGGGAAGGGAATGGACCCCCGGTTGCTGAAGCAGAAAGCTATTGATAAAGGCTTAATAGCAATAGAAGACGCGGAAAAAATGACGGAAGGCCAGCTGATCAACCTGATCTTTCTGCCGGGGTTCAGTACCGCCGGTCAAATTACCGAGGTGTCAGGCCGTGGGGTCGGCATGGATATTGTGAAGAGCAATATCGAGAAAGTCAACGGAACTATTATGATCGACAGCGAAGTTGATAAGGGTACAAAAATGGTGATTCAGCTTCCGCTTACCCTTGCTGTTTCAAGGGGGTTGACGGTCCATGTATTAAACGAAACGTACATCATTCCCATCGATTACATTTTCGAGACCGTAAAGATCCATAACAATGATATCCATGAATTCAATGACAAGTATTTTGTACACCTCAGAGGGGATGTCATTGGAATTGAATGGCTGAGCAAGCTGTTTTTGCTGGGTGAAAGGGACATGAATCATGAAGAGTTCAATACGGTTATCATTTCCAATGGGATGGAAAAATTCGGTTTTGTCGTGGATAAGCTAAAAAATGAACAGGAATTTGTCATGAAAACGCTGGGTGGGCAGCTGGCTGGCATACCCGGTATTTCCGGCTCGACCTTGCTCGGCAACGGACAGGTTGTATTAATTGTAAATCCGATCGAAATGATGCAGCTTGCAAAACATTAGAATAAAACAAATCCGCTATTCTTTTGCGGGAGGAAAAAATGAGTAAAAAGATGACCAAATTTGCTGTCTTTAACAACAAAGGGGGAGTAGGCAAGAGTACGATTGCTGTACATATTGCTCATGGTCTGGCTCTTGACGGATATAAGGTATTGTTGATTGACATGGACGGGCAGAACGATGCGAGCCTTTTTCTTGGTTTTACATCGCAGGATTATAAAAAAACATTTTACGATCTTATTGTCGGAAGAAACAAGACCAGGCTGCTTGAAGAATGCCTGATCCATGCCAGGGACAATCTGGATTTATTGCCCTCCAGTTATGTTGACAGGATCAATACGGAGTTGTTCAGATTGCCGAGTATAAATTTGGTATTGGAAGAAAAATTGAAAGATGTTGAAAGTTTTGGCTACGATTTCGTGATCATGGACTGCGGGCCCCAGCGAAGCAAGGTGAATGACGCAGTCTTGTGTTATGCGGACGGACTCATCATCCCCGTCCAACTGCAAGCCGCATCTGTGAGAGCTGTCGGGAACATTTACGAATATCTTTCGGATATGAGGCTGAACACCGATAGGATAAAGCTTATTGTGCCCAACATGTTTGATCAGAGAACCAATGATTCCAAAGAAAACTTAGCGTTATTGAAGGAATTTGTTTCGAACGATCATTTGCTGACCGAACCCATCCCTCGCAGGGTAAAGATCGCAGAGGCAGGGAAACTGGGGAAAACTGTTTTTGAATATGATGATGAATCTGCACAGCAGTTTCTGAGCATCGTTAAAAAGGTGATAAGCAGAAATGCCCGGGAAGAGCCATAGTAAAAAGGACCAATCGAATTTGGAAAAGATGAAAAATGAAATGAGAAGAAAAAAGGAAAAGGCGGAAAAAGCGGATAAAGATCCAGTCGCCGCTCGGATTGACGAGCCGACGGATATGCTGCAACTACAAGATATAGGGGGGACGCTGCCATCCCGTCCGGAAGAAGCGCTTTTGGCGTTTGCTGAAGGGGATTTTCAAAATCAGGCAAGCGGTGAAGTCTTACATAACGTAGAGGTTGGCGATGTTGAGTTAGTTGTTTTCCGGGTGGGAGCCGAACAGTTTGCGTTCAGGCTGAAGCATGTAAGAGAAATCATAAAGGTTGACGGCATAAGGAAGGTTCCCCATGCCCCTGCGCATGTCGCAGGCTTGTGTAGCCTAAGGGGCAGCATTCTGCCCGTTGTCGACATTCGCAGGTGTTTATATTTGCCAGAGAAGGAATTCAACGATGACAGCAAGATTATCGTTACTGACATTCATGGCAGAAATGTAGGAGTTGTAACCGATAGGATTTCCGAAGTGATTAGCCTTAAGGCTTCATCTATTTTGGAGCCGCCGGCCAACCTAAAGAATAATCAAAGCCGGGAAATTGGCGGAATTGTCTTGGGAGATAACGGAAAAAGCATCATTATGGTTTTAGATGCGGAGAACGTTGTGAAATTCGAACAGTTGAATAAAGATTTGATGAGCGGCAACGCATTGGATCGTGCGGAGTCTTTTTCTCCGGGCTCACATCATGTAGACGAAGTAGAGTTGGTCATTTTCCTTATCGGCGGAGAGCAATATGCCCTCGACGTCAGAAACGTCAAAGAAATCCTGCGATATGTTGAGCTTATAAACGTTCCCCATTCTCCGTCCTATGTGGAAGGCGTTATTTCTGTAAGGAACCATCTTCTTGCGGTAATTAATCTCGCCAAGCTCTTGGGGACCGGGCATTGCGGGGTTGATGAATCGACCAGAATTATTGTTGTTGATGCCGGCGATATTTCCTATGGGATGATTGTCGATAAAGTGTCGGAAGTGGCGCGAGTTCCCAATAATCTTTTTTACCAACCTCATCATGTGATTCCATATGCCGAAATGCAGTTTATACGTGAATTTGCCCATATCAATGATGGGAAACAGGTTGTTATGGCTCTTGACCCATACAAGATAGTACCCTGTAACGATTTGAAAGCATTTCGCTTTGAGAATCAGGTATGCGGAGAAAGCGGAAACGTTTCTAACCAAGCAAGGCCGCGGAATTTATATTTGGATCAGGAGCAGATTGTAGCTTTTAGAATAGATAACGAAGAATATGGCATAAACATCGATTTTGTATGTGAAGTGATCAATATTGATGAAATTTACAGCTTCCCCGGGGCTCCCGACTTCATCGACGGAATGGTAAACCGAAAAGGGGATATCATGCCTGTTTTAAATTTGAGAACATTTTTTGGGATAACTTCAATAAGAAAGAGTTCCAAGCTTTTGGTTGTTGAATACCAAAAAGAACGTATAGGTATCATTATCGATTCCGTTACAGAAGTCATTATGGTTCATAGGGAGCTTCTTGAAAATTGTACCGGAGCGTTAGATGCCGGGAATAAAAAGAAGTATATCCATGAAATTGCGAAATTGAACGAAGGGCAAAGAAGCATTCTGATTATTGATCTGGCGGCGGTCCTTGATTTTGCCATCGGATAAGAGTAAAGAATTTCTTGTTTTTTCAAAGCAGCCGCTTACTCGATCTATTAATTGCAGGGAGGCTTTAATATGGAAAAAAAAGAAACTCTTAAACCGGAAAAATTCGAGGAAACTCTTCAACGGAAAGAAATCGAGGAAATCCTCACAGCGGAAGAAATTGAGGAAATCCTCCGTAAATTGGAGGTTGAATATCCGGAGTGGGTAAAACCCGAACAAACCGAAACATCGGAAAAGTGAGAGCACAATGATTGAACTCCAAAATATCCGGGACTAAAGACAGCTGAAGGCGTATATTAAGAAGAGGACATAGAACAATGGATTCTAAGACATCAGGTTTAAATAACTTGATGTTTTTATTATTTTAAGGATATCGGATCGGGCTACGCAATATCAGTGAAAGATTAAATCCAGTAAAGGAGAACCCTATGCCATATCAAATCGAAGATAAATTCGTTACCGCCGTAGCTTCCAGTGCGCTGTTTGATTTAACCGAATCGGACAGCGTATTTAGAACCAGGGGCGAAGATGAATATAGACAATATCAAAGAGAACACGAAACGGATGTTCTAAACACAGGAGTCGCATTCCCGTTAATCAAAAGGCTTTTAAGCATGAATGGTGCGACTGCCGAAGACCAGCCCGTGGAAGTCGTGCTGCTATCGCGAAATGATCCGGATACCGGGCTGCGTGTATTCAAGTCGATAGAGCATTACAAGCTTCCCATCAGCAGAGCCGTATTTGTTGCAGGAAGAAATCCGTTTCAATATATGGAGGCATTTAATGCCTCGCTGTTTTTATCCGGAAATCCGGCGGATGTGAAAGAAGCGGTTGAACGCGGGTTTCCGGCAGGCTGCATTTATCCGACGGACTTTATTGATGATGATGAAGATCATTGGATATAAGAGTGGATGAGGCGTTCTTTCTGGGAGGCGTCGACAAACAGTTCCCAAGGACGGGACTACCGCAGAGAAACGATCGAAAGCTTCCGGCAGAAGAAACCCTTCCTGCTGAAGTATTTGCCCGAGAGCAGGGTAACCGCCATTTTTGAGGATGTTTTGTGAGAATACGGGTTCATGCTCACCGGCGCTTTCAGGTGAATAATTGCCATATAAATGGGTAAATTATGCAAGAAAACAAAGCATGGTTGGTATCACCTGTTTTTAAAAAAAAGCGTTCAAATCAAGGTGGTCGAAATGAAATCCGATATCCCAAGCCAGATGTTGTCCGAAGATCTGTCCGTCAATGAAAAAAGCTTGAAAGAAATATTTCGGAATTGTACTGACGTTATATTTCGTCCGATAAGATTAAACGACAATAAACATCTATTGCTGATTTATGTCGATGGGTTATGTGATACCAAAACACTGGAAGAAGTTGTTTTAAAACCGCTCCTTGAAGGGATTCTTCAAGATGTTAGGTTTGTCATCGATGAGAGGCTTATTGCCGTTGCTCAAGTTCAAATGGCTTCATGTTTGAACGATCTGGTGGATCATGTTTTAAAAGGCGATGCGGCTATTCTTGTGGATGGAGAAAACCAGGCCATTATAGCTGATTTGAAAGGATTCGATAAGCGGGGTATTGAAGAGCCGACTACAGAAAGCACTGTTCGTGGGCCGCGGGACGGCTTTACTGAAACGCTTCGGACCAATACGATGCTTATACGCAGGAGAATTCGAAGTTCAAAACTCAAGATGGAAACCTATTCGGTTGGAAAATTCTCAAAGACGGATATTGTCATTGCCTATATCGAGGGGATCGTGCAGGATGTCGTGCTCGAGGAAGTCCGCAAGAGAATCAAACGCATACAAATCGATGGGGTAGTGGATTCCGGTTATATCGAGGATTTTATTGAAGATCTTCCTTATTCCCCCTTCCCTCAGGTGCAAAATACCGAGCGGCCTGATATTGTATGCGCGGGACTTCTCGAAGGAAAAGTGGCCATCATCATAGATAACACTCCATTTACATTGCTTGTTCCCATGACGTTTTGGGCTGGACTTCAAGCGTCGGAGGATTATTACGAGCGGTTTATATATACTACCTTCGTTCGTTGGCTTCGTTATTTATTGTTAAACATTGCTTTATTTCTTCCCTCGCTATACGTAGCAACCACTACATTTCATCCACAGCTCATTCCAACCAATTTGTTAATCAGCATTGCCGCTGCCAGAGATGGGGTACCATTTCCTGCTGCTGTTGAAGCGCTGATGATGGAATTTATGTTTGAAGGATTGCGCGAAGCGGGCATTCGACTTCCCAAACCGATAGGTTCAGCTGTAAGCATTGTAGGTGCGCTTGTTATTGGACAAGCTGCCGTAGAAGCAGGGATTATTTCTGCACCTATGGTTATCGTCGTGGCAACGACAGGGATAGCATCGTTTGCTATCCCGCGATACAATCTTGGAACAGCTTATCGGCTGCTTCGCTTTCCGATGCTCATCTTGGGGGGGACCCTTGGACTGTTTGGCGTAATGATTGGAGCGGTTTGCATATTAATCCATCTAGTTTGTCTGAGTTCGTTTGGAGTTCCTTATATGAGTCCGTTAGCTCCGCAGATCCCGGCAAACATGAAGGATGTATTAATACGTGCGCCGCGATGGAGTCTGCAATATCGCCCTTCTTTAGTGAGCGGACGCAACAAAAAACGAATTCCAGAGAATCAAAAACCAGGCTCAGGAACAGAGGAATAAGTAGAATGAAAAAGAAGCTGTTGATTCTATTAAGCTTGCTTTCCATTGTGATAACAGGATGCTGGGACCGTAAGGAATTAAACGATCTTGCCATTTTACTTGGATGGGGCATGGATTTATCCGACGATGGAACTTATTTCGGAAGCGCTCAGTTTATTTTGCCTTCTAAGTTAAGCAGTGACGGAAAAAGCGGACCGGAAAAAGCCTATTTTATTGAAACGGCAAAGGGAAAAAATTTAATGGATGTATCTCGAAGAATTCAAAACAAGCTTTCCCGAACCGTCTTCGGCGGTCACCGAAGGTCGATTTTTATCGGAGAAAAATTGGCCAGGCATGGGATCTCAAAACTGATTGATGAATACAGCAGAAATCCGGATGTCAGACTTAGAAGCGATATATTTGTTGTTAAAGGGGAGACGGCTAACCATTTTTTAAACGTTTCTTACCCGTTTGAGAAGGTACCTGCCATCGCTGCACATAAAATTCGTCTGGAAGCCGTTTCCGCAACCACAACCTTAGCGGATTTTCTTATGGCAGCAAGTGGCGATGAGGAAAGTCCGACAGTACCGACGGTTGAAATTGTCCGGAATAAAGACAGCTCAGCCATTCGGCTTGGCGGCAGAGCTATTTTTGATGAAAAACTAAACTTGATCGGATATTTGAGTTATAAAGAAGCGGTTGAACGATTGTGGCTTTTGAATCGATTGAAAAAAAATACGATTATAGCCCATATTCCTGAAGGCGAGGGCAATATTTCGTATGATGGGGACTATTTTAAAAGTACAATTAAACCGGTCATAACCGGAGATAAAATCTCCTTTGAAATCTTCTTGGAAGGGACCGGAAAAATACTGGAAAATAATACTAATTTGGATTTGAAGGAGCTCAATAATCTTAAAGTTTTGGAAAAAACACTTGAGGAAACGGTTCAAAAGGATATGCTGAACATGATCAAAAAGGTACAAAAAAATTATGGAACAGACGTTTTCGGCTTTAGGAAAGCTATCCATAAAAAACATCCGTACGCTTGGAAAAAAATGAAAGAGACATGGAACGAGAAGTTTCGGAAAGCCGAGCTGTCCATTAGAGTTGACCTGAAAATCAAAAATACGGGACTTACGGGGCTGCCGCTGCATCAGAAGGGAGGGGCGATAAAATAATGAAACTGTCAAGCCGGCAAATTCTTTGGCTGTTAGCCACATTCGAACTTGGAATGTCAATCCTGCTGACCGCCTCGCCCTCCATTATGGATGCGAAACAAGATGCATGGATTTCGTTTTTATTAGCAGGTGCCGCGGCCATTTTCATTACGGTGGTATCGGTAAAATTGAGCCTGCTTTATCCCGGCCTGACGTTTATCGAATTCAGCCAGAGCATCTTGGGAAAATGGCTTGGCAAAATCATTGTCATTCCTTATTTTATTCAATGGTATTCCGTCATTCCCATCATTCTCCGGCAGGCGTCCGATTTTATCGACATGATCATGTTCACGAGGACACCGCTTCTTCTTATTCTTCTGCTGGTGCTTATCCCCGTAATCTATGTAACGTACCACGGCGGGATTCAAGGGATCGGTAGGTGCAGTGAAATCGTGGGACCGATTATATTTTTCGCTTTTGGACTTGTCTTGCTGCTGGGCGTCATCAATATGGATGTCAATCGGGTGCTTCCCGTTTATGCCGACTCCGGAAGGATAAATATATTAAAAGGTGCCATACCGCCTCTTGCCTTTTTAGGGGAGTCGTCTACCATATTGTTGATGTTAACCTGTTTTGTCAATGATCAAAAAAAAGTTGTGTCAAGAGCTCTGTGGGGAGTCGGCATCGCTTCCTTTTTTTTATCGTTGTCCGTATTGGCCAGCTTAATGACGTTTGGACCTCATTTGAGCGCAAAAATGTGGTACCCGTTTTTTGAGATGATTCGATATATTTCCTTCATGGAATTTATCCAAAACCTTGAAAGCATCATTGTCATTGTCTGGTTTTTAAGTGTTTGCATCAAATTATCCGTTTACATATTTATTACGAGCTACGGAACAGCACAATGGCTGCATATTAGACAATGGAAGATCATGATTTGGTTTGTGGCGCTGGCGGGAATCATTCTCGCATTGAGCTATAACAATATCGTTGAATCCTCCATCGACTATCCCAAAACTATTTGGATGCCGTATATTTTCCCAATCAATTTTGTAGGCATACCCTTGGTTCTGTATATTGTCGTAACTGTAAAAAAACGAAAAATGCTAAAGCTTTAATCGTTATGCCTCCCTTCCGGACGGAAAGAAGACTGAGCGGACAAACGTTTAAGCATAAGTATATGCAGCCCTGATCGCAGCAGTAATTTTCAATTCTCCCGGCAGGATCGGTGTGGCGGGCGCACTTTGGGCCATCAGCGAGGCCTGATAAGGTATGGACTCCCGTGAACGGGCTTCTTCCTGAACCTTCACCGGAAGTGTAATCAGAGTCGCACCTATCGTTCTGGCGATGGTCATGGCCTTGGCTTGGGCATTTTTGACGGCTAAGGCAAGGGAGCGGTTATAATACATGTCGGGGTTCGCTATGCTGAATCGGATGCCGGAAACGGAGTTCGCCCCATGGTTCACAGCCGTATCGACAACAAGTCCGGTTTGATTTATCTGTTCCAGGGTGATTTGAAGCATATGCGTCACTTGATAACCTCTGAGGATTTGTTTTCCTTCTGCATAATTATATTGGATGTCGACTCTGTAAGTTACCGTTTGGATCTGTTCTTTGGGAATGCCCAGCTGTACGAGGGAGTGAACGATGTTGGCTATGGAGGCGGCATTGTCTCTTTGGGCGTCAGAGAGGCTCGGGTTCTCCGTGATGACACCTAAATCAATAACGGCTCTGTCAGGAGGGGCAGACACGGTTCCTTCACCCGATACCTCGATGATTTGGCGGTGATGGTGAACGGAGGGATTCATCCTTGAGGCCGGATGCCAGGGTTGAGTAAAGTACACAGGTTAACACCTCTTTCCCGTGCGTGGATATTCCTATTGTATTGGCGTCCGGACGTTAACATTCCTCCATGCGGAAGTTCAGTATCGTTTACGGAATCTTCTATCTGAATCTCTGCCGGTGTTATTGATCGGGACCGGGTTAATTGGCACTGTAAAGAAAACGAAGGTAGAGGAGCGTTCCATGGAACGCCCCTCCGGTTCTTGCTCAAATCGTATTAATGAAACGCTCGAGCTCGTTAGCTACCGTATACAGGCTGGCCCGATTCTCGAATTCGTTCCTTGATTCAGGCAAGGGAAGATGCTTGTGGTAATCTCTGATATCGCGCAGCTTTTCGCGAAAATAGGCGGTTTGACTGCGGTTATTCAGGTGATGGCTCAATTCTTGAACGAAGTCCCCGATCCGTATCCCTTGTTCCATTTGCACGGTTATTCTTGAAATGGAGGGCAGCATCCGTTCGAGAATATCATACTGCCTCTGCTTGTGTTCAAAGTAGGCTTGATATGAATTCTCCTTGCGCAGCAGATTGTTCTCTGCATCCAGAATGGCCAGACGCTTGGCCTTTTGGAGAGTATCGGACAGCAAAAGCAGCTCCTTCCCGTCCCAAAGCGTATAGCCTTCTTTCAAGTAGCTGGCCATTTCGTTCAAAATCTTTGAAATCAGTTGATCCACTTCTTCTTTGTAACGGTTGAGCTCTTTGTCGATACTAGGCATATACCAATTGATCAGCAAGCCCACACCCAGCCCCACCAACATGACCTGAATTTCATTCCAGTAGAAGGAAGGCTCTATTTTCCCGTGCATGTAGACATGCATAACGATAACGGAGCTGCTCGCGATTCCTTCCTGAATCCGGAAGCGAACGCAAAAAGGAATGAATAACAGCAGAAGTACAAGAAAGGAATAGGGCCGGTATCCGATCACTTCAAATAATAGGCTCGAAAACAAGAGACCTGCTATGCAGGCGAAAAAACGGCTGATCACAGCTTGGGTGGACTGCTTGCGGGATTTCTGAATGCACAGAAGGGTTAATATCCCCGCAGCCGTATAGTATTCCAACTGCAAGGCCTGTGCCAGCAGGATGGAAATGCTGACGCCAATCGCGGTTTTAATCGTGCGGAAGCCAATCCTCATGGTGATCACCCGATTTTGTTTTTGCCTTATTTTACACTTAATCGGGCGAAGGTGTAAACATAGTTTACATAAATGCAACAAAATGTATTGAACCGAACCTGCCTTCAATATGTATTTTCGGACCGATCCTTCAGCTTATCATGCAGCCGGATCGGTTTTTTAATTTCCGCATAATTTTCTTCAATATCCCGTTTAATGGATTCGAGGATATGCAATGCCAGTTTATGTTCATCATCATTTCCCATGGCTTGAATCATGGATTGAAGATAGTCCAGCCTGGTTTTGGTCACGAATCTCATGGTGGTATACCTCTTAGCTTCCAAAATTTTTAAGTCTTATTACATGATTCGATAAAAAAGGTTGTTTTTAGACGCCATTGCTTCTGTTATTGCTTATCAGGATGAGGAAAGGGGACTGTTCAAACTCCAGGATTAGCGTTATAATATCAAAATTAAACATCCGATGTTTGGAGGGTTGACTATTGGGGCTCAAGCGGGCATCGCGAACGACACTGGTTGAACAAGTCGTAGCTCAAATGGAGCTTCTTATTGAGACGGGTAAATGGTCGGTGGGATTACGCATTCCGGCTGAGCCAGATCTTGTTCAGCAGCTTGGAGTAAGCAGGAATACGGTACGGGAGGCTGTGAAGGCGCTCGTTCATACAGGACTTCTGATCGTTCGTCCAGGCGACGGTACATATGTAAGCTCTTCAAGCGGTCTTGGCGCCGTATTGCTGCGCCGCCTGCGCCGTTCCAATATTGTGGAGACGCTGGAGGTTCGGTACGCTCTGGAACAGGAAGCCGCTCGTTTAGCGGCCGTACGGCGTACCGATGAGGACATTGAGGTTTTAAGCAGATGCTTGAACGAATATGACGCAGCGGCAGCGATGAAAGACACGGACGCCTATTTAAAGGCTGACCTGGACCTTCACAAGATCATTATTGGTGCGGCCCACAACAGCGTGCTCAAAGAATTGTATGAACATATCACGGAAGGTGTGAGAGAAACGATCGGCAGCGTGCTGGATCATTCTGTTCTTTTAGAGCATCATACCAGGATACACCGCGAGCTGATCCAGGCCATCATAGACGGTAATCCCGATGGTGCGGCGCAAGCTGTTCGCGATTATATAGAAGCTTCCCGACACATGCTGCAAAGCGACAATAGAGAGGAGTAACTGCTTCATGCTGCAACAGGAATTAGTGAATCAACGCCTGCAAACACGTGCAGGCTTTTCCATGCTTTTGGCAGGAATCATATTGGTTGCTGCAAATCTCCGTGCGCCGATTACGGCCGTCGGCCCGATCATTGGAGAGATTCGGAACGCAACAGGAATTTCGAATACATTGGCCGGTGCTTTGACCACCCTGCCGCTGCTTGCTTTTGCACTGCTCTCTCCGTTTGCACCCCGATTTGCCCGCAAGATAGGCATTGAACATACCCTGCTTGCGGGGATGATTGTTCTGACCATAGGGATATTGATACGATCGATTCCTGGAGTTGGCATGTTGTTTCTGGGTACTTTATTGTTGGGGCTTGCGATTTCGGTATGCAACGTACTTGTACCCAGCCTGGTGAAAAGGGAGTTCCCTGAACGCATCGGAGTCATGACAGGCATTTATGCCGTCTCCATGAACTTATGCGGGGCCATCGCTTCAGGAATCAGCATACCGATTACCGGAGGACTTGGATTGGGTTGGGGCGCAGCACTGGGATGCTGGGCGCTTCTTTCTTTTGCCGCGATTCTGATTTGGCTCCCGCAGCTGCGTCATCGCCGTCATACCCCCATTGCCCAGGTCAACAAGAAGGGCGGTCAGTTATGGCGCTCACGCCTGGCATGGAGCGTGACGATTTATATGGGATCGCAATCATTAGTATTTTATATGATGGTCGCGTGGCTCCCGGAAATCCTTCAGCAACGGGGAATGAGCAATGAAACGGCAGGTTGGATGCTTTCGCTGCTCCAATTTATCATTTTGCCGCTCACCTTTGCCGTTCCTGTGCTGGCAAGCCGATTTTCGAATCAGCGCCAATTGGTAATCATGACCGGGATCTCACTGATTATTGGCTGCCTCGGATTGCTTAGCGGCAATCTATCCTTGGTCGTACTATGGATGATACTGCTCGGTATTGGAGTAGGTTCCGCATTTAGTTTGGCTATGATGTTCTTCGTTCTTCGAACGCGCGATTCGCAGCAAGCCGCCGAATTATCAGGCATGGCTCAAGCTGTAGGGTACTTGATGGCGGCTACGGGACCGACACTTTTTGGTTTGCTTCATGATGTAACGAATGGGTGGACCCTTCCGTTGATCTTTTTGTTGGCCTCTGCCGTCATGCTGATGATTGCCGGTTATGGAGCGGCCAGCGGCTATGTGACTTCCAAAGAATCGTCTTAACCATGAAAGGATAAATCCGGAGCCGGGGATCATTGCGATCCCCGGCTCATGTGTTTTACTCTCCTGACGGAAGGCAAGCCTCTTCCATGCGCCGTTAAGCCCCCGGTGTGTTCAGCCTTTGTCGAAACTTTATCAATGTATATTTCATAATAATGGGTAATCTATGGTAAAATGACATTAAACAAAGGAGGTAGCCCACATGGAATACAGAATTGAACGAGATACGATGGGGGAAATCAAGGTTCCCGCAGACAAGCTTTGGGGGGCGCAGACGCAGCGAAGCAGTGAAAATTTCCGCATCGGAACGGAACGAATGCCTGTAGAAGTGGTACGCGCTTTTGCGCTGCTGAAAAAAGCGGCCGCACAGGCAAATCTTAAGCTGGGCAAGCTTGAACCTGAGAAGGCTGAAGCGATCACGGCGGCGGCAGCCGAAGTGATCGACGGGAAGTGGGACGACCAATTCCCGCTGGTCGTTTGGCAGACCGGAAGCGGTACGCAGTCAAATATGAACGCCAATGAAGTCATCGCCGCTCGGGCCACGCAGCTGCTCGCAGAGAAGGGGAGCAGCATCCGTATTCATCCCAATGACGATGTGAACCGGTCGCAAAGCTCTAACGATACCTTCCCGACCGCAATGCATATCGCTGGAGTGTTGGCGGTGGAGGAGCAGCTGCTGCCGGCTCTGGACAAGCTGAAGGAGACGCTGCGAAGCAAGATGGAAGCCTTCGCCGATATCGTCAAAATCGGACGAACTCATCTGCAGGATGCTACGCCGCTTACTTTAGGGCAGGAAATCAGCGGCTGGTGGGCAATGCTGGATACCACCGGGAGGATGATTCGCCAAAGCGTAGAATCCATGAAGGAGCTGGCTATTGGCGGGACAGCCGTAGGTACCGGTTTGAACGCGCATCCGAAATTCGGAGAAACCGTAGCGGCAGAAATATCACAGGAGACCGGCAGGACCTTCGTCTCCGCCGCCAATAAATTTCATGGTCTGACAAGCCACGATCAAATCGTATACACTCATGGAGCATTGAAGGCGCTGGCAGCGGATTTGATGAAAATCGCCAACGACGTTCGCTGGCTGGCCAGCGGTCCGCGAAGCGGAATCGGCGAGATCAAAATCCCCGAGAACGAGCCGGGCAGCTCGATTATGCCCGGGAAGGTGAACCCTACGCAGAGCGAGGCGCTCACGATGGTGGTTTGCCAAGTGATGGGCAATGATGCGGTGATTGGATTTGCAGCAAGTCAGGGGAATTTTGAACTGAATGTATTCAAGCCTGTCATCATCCACAATTTCTTGCAATCCGTCCGGCTTCTGTCGGATGCGATGAATTCATTCAACGACCATTGCGCTGTTGGTATTGAGCCTAACCGCGCCGTCATTGACCGTCATCTGGAGCAATCTCTGATGCTCGTCACCGCGTTGAACCCGCATATCGGGTATGAGAAGGCCGCATCCATCGCCAAGCTTGCGCATAAGGAAGGCCTGACTCTGAAGGAAGCAGCTTTAAGGAGCGGTTATTTAACCTCGGAGCAGTTTGACTCCATCGTACGTCCGGAGGATATGATTCATCCGAAGGAATAAATGATCTTGGACGAACATCCCTTTGCTTTTGAAGCTAGGGGATGTTCGTTTAAGATCCTTAAATTTACCGATATTGATGAGCCTCCATTCCCGTCGGATATTTGGCCTGCCATCCCGACGGAAGCAGGCCCGATGCGTCTATAGGCTGACCGTAGGCTCAAGCACGGCCAATGTATGGTTATACGTATTTAAATTCACCATCGCGCCGATGGGGAGCGCCGCTTTATATGTTCCATGCGCGGTTGCAAGGTTCGTCATGAGGGGTTTCCCCAGCGGGACAATGAATTCGTTGATCAGGTCTTCGTATGATTTGCCGTAAGCGAACTGACAGCCGGTGCATTCGCCCATAACGATACCGGTGCAATCCCGGAACTTTCCGGCCAGTTTCAAATGGTTCAAATATCTGTAGATGGTATTGGTGGGTTCGTGTGTTTCTTCTATGAGCAGAATTTTACCCCTCGTATCGATTTCAAAAGGTGTGCCCAACGTACCGACAAACGATGTCAGATTGCCTCCGACGAGAGGACCGGTCACATTGCCCTGCACTTTGCTGATTAAGGGGATTCCCGGGGGATTTTGAATGAGCCGATAAGAAGAATAGGAAGACGTAGCGGAAAAAAACTGGTTGAAATTATATGCAGGCGTATCGGGTCTGAAATCAATCAGCAGAAGGCTTTGAAAGGTGATTAAATTAGCTTGTTGATAAAGCACGTTTAACAAGATCGTGATATCGCTGTAGCCTGTTATAATTTTTGGATTATTATGAATCAAATGATAATCAAGATACGGAAGAATACCGGCGACTCCTACTCCTCCCCGCGACGGCAGAATCATATTGACCTGCGGGTTTTCAAACATTTTCATCAAATCCGAGGCCCGTTCCTGATCTGAGCCCGCAAGAAATCCGTTCCGGGAATAGACATAATCCCCCAGTACGACATTAAACCCCATACTTTTCAGAGTATCTACCCGCGCATTAATGACTTCTACATCTAATGGACTTCCCAATGTCACGACTCCAATCGTATCGCCTTTTTTTAATATTGGGGGCCGAATTGCCATAAGCATACATTCCTCCCGCTGAGCATATGAGTCTTCTATAACAATTATATGGAAATCATCGGTTTACATAACGAAAACTTTAGGTTTATGCCGAACAATACGGGAGCAGCGCTGATAGTTTCATTCATAGGTCAGCAATTTGTATAAATCTGCAAAAAAACATGAAAAATGTATTGAATTAATGCAAAAACCATAGTAAACTAAGTTTCAGGAAGTAATTGGGTTTTGGTATTGTATCCACGAACATCGATTACATCTGAAGTAGTCATTAGGTTAGGCAGGAGGAAACATGGATGACCGCATACAGCGCCTTGGCTGCAGTGGAACGTACTTTTCAAGTCATGGAAATTTTGGTGGGTGAAGTCAACGGCGTCAGCGTGACCGAATTGGAAAACCGGACACAGCTTCCGAAAAGTGTCATTTCACGGATTTTAACCACCCTGCTCGAGGGAGGGTATGTAGAAAGGGACAGCAAAACCCGTTACTACAAGCTGTCATTTTATTTCTTGAGCATGGCTTATCGCCACATCAATGCTCTGGAGATCAATGATATTTTTTATCCGATGCTGGAACGGATTGCCAAACGAACCGGCGAGCTGGTTCAATTGGCGGTGGTGAAGAAGGAGGGTATCTTTTTCATCGAGAAGGCGGAGGGAACCAATCCCTTAAGAGTTGCTTCCATGTTAGGCCAGAAAGCCCCATATCATGCAACGGCTGTCGGCAAGGTTTGGTTAGCGAGCTTGACCGATCAGGAAGTGACCTCGATTATCAGCCAAAATGGTCTAAAAGCATATACGGAGCACACGATCACCGATCTGGACACCCTTCTTAAGAATTTGGCGGAGGTTCGCTCCAAGGGCTATGCCATCGCAGATCAGGAAATCAATCAAGATGTCATTGCCGTTTCTGTACCGATCACTTTGGATGAACAAGTCGTCGCTATGCTGGTGACCGCCGCGCCTCACTTTAAAATGACGGCAAGCCGGATCGAGGAGCTTGTCCATATCTGCAGGGAAGAAGTCGATTTATTTGATGCATCGCTTCTCAGGTCATTTGATCTGGGCTATAACCCTAATAAATCGGGAAAGATAACGATTCCCTGAAACCATGTATATAAATTTTTTTAGACTGAAGAGTAAACTAAGTTTCAGGAAGAAATATTATTTTCGAAAAGGAGTGTTCCCATTGCCGCGAATTGTTGATCTGTCGCAAGAGGTTTTTAGAGGCCAGCCTGTTTATCCGGGTCACCAGCCCACCGTGATTTTTCCGATGACACAGTTAACCGTGAAGGAGGACGGTAAATGGACGTTTGCCGTCAATACGCTGCTGATGTCGGAGCATGCGGGAACGCATACGGATTCGTTTACACACATGGATCCGGACAAGAATGCTCTATCGATTGAACAAATCCCGCTGGAGAAATGTATAGGACCTGCGGTTTGTCTGGATGTAAGCCATGTCCCCGATTCTGCTTTTATTACGAGGAACGCATTGCAGGATGCTTGCCGTAAAGCCGATTTGACCATACCGCTTGGCGGTACCGTACTGATTTATACCGGTACATACGAACGTCATTTTCCCAGGCCCGATTATCATCAGAAAAATCCGGGCTTGGACCGGGAAGCGGCGGAGTGGCTTGCCGATCAGGGAGCGATTCATATCGGAATCGATGCGGTCAGTATCGATGTCAGCCCCCATCAGGGAGAAGAATGGAAGCCCGCACATACCGTTTGCCGCGAAAGGGGGCTGCTTAATACGGAAAACTTAGGTGATTTGAAAGCGGTTGCAGGAAAAAGGTTTATCTATATCGGCTTGCCGCTCAAGGTTAGAGGCGGAACTGCCGGCCCGACAAGGGCAGCGGCTATTTTTGATCTGGCCTGGAATTCATAAACGGGAGGTTCAAGGAATGATCATTGAAGACAAGTTTGAAATTAAAGCGGACCAGGAGAAGGTATGGCACTTTTTGATGGATACCGAATCTCTGGCGCGATGCCTGCCAGGCTGTGAGGAAGTCAAGGATATGGGAAACGGGATATACCGGGCTGTGGCTTCCGTACAAATCGCTTTTATGAAGCTCCGCTTTCATCTGAATGTTCGGATTACGGAAATGACGCCTCCACAGCAGCTTGTGTCCGAGGTGGACGGGAAACCGATGTCGCTGGTCGGACAGCTGAAAATGAAGGCCCAAATGAATCTGACCGCACCGGCTGAAGGAGCTACTCAGGTTCATTACATCATGGATATGAGCATGGCCGGTAAGCTGGGCTCGCTGGGACAATCCGCATTTCGCTCAAAAGCGGCGGAGATGGGCGGGCAGTTCGCTGAGAATATCCGGCAGGCGCTGGAGCCTACGGAAGTGCAACATTAACCGATATTGAGGGAGGAGGATGGCAGGATGCTGAATGTTGAATGGGTGGAACCGGAAACGCTGGAGGATGTGAAGCATGCGCTGGCGTCGGGAGATGATCTGACCCGTGTGGTTAGTGGAGGAACCGCGCTTTCGTTGATCATCAAGCAGGGGATTTATCAACCGGAACGGTTAATCAGTTTGAAAAAGGTGAGGTGTGAGTTAAATTACATTCGGCCGGATAATGATGGGAACCTGCGGATCGGCGCGATGACCACGCTGCGGGAAATGGAGACATCTCCATTCATCGAACAAAACTATCCGGTCATTTCGAAAGCGCTTCATCATGTGGCTAACCCGAGAATCCGCTATGTGGCCAGTATTGGCGGCAATTTATCACACGGAGATGCCCATCTGGATTTGCCACCGATCCTGTTGGCCTTGGATGCCAAGGTGAAAGTGGAAAGTGTAAGGGGAGACAGATGGATTCCGCTGGCTGACTTTTTCCAAGGCTATTATGTGACGGCTGTCCGGCCCGACGAACTGGTCACGGAAGTGCTTTTACCCAAGACCGACCCCGGGTTGAAGGGGGCTTACATCAAATATACGACACTGTCCAACGACGACTGGCCTACGTTGGGGGTCGCCGCTTTTATTCAGCAGGAGCAGGGAATCCTTTGCGATGTGCGTATGGCGGTCAGCGCCGTAACGGATGTGCCTGCGAAGCTGGAGGCGGTCGAGCAGCTGCTGTTGGGCAAGCCAGGCAGTGAAGCATGGATAGAGCAAGCAGCCGAAATGGCCTTTCATGCGGTGGAGCCTTCCGAGGATTTACGGGGAAGTTCCTGGTATAAGAAGGAAATGCTGAAGGTCCATGTCCGCAGGGTGTTACAGCAATTATTGCCGGAAGGGCAGAAGGGGTGAACAGAATGCCGGTTATAGGACAATCTCATCGCCGGATCGAAAGTAAAGGGAAGATTACGGGCCAGGCCGAATACGTGATGAACATGGAGCTTCCAGGCATGCTGCATATCAAGGTGCTGCGAAGCACGGTGCCGCATGGAAGGATAAAAAGCATTGATACCAGCGCAGCGGAGCAAATCCCCGGAGTCATAAAGGTCGTAACCGGCGCCGATTTGCAGAATATGGACATCCATATGCATTACGGTCCTGCATTTCGCGATCAGCCGGTTTTGGCATTCGACAAGGTATGTTACATAGGTGATCCGGTTGCTGCCGTTATTGCCGAAACTGCGGCCATTGCCGCCGATGCGGTCAACTATATCAATGCAGATTATGAAGAACTGGAGCCTGTATTCGATGTGCTTGAGGCGGCCAAAGAAGGAGCGCCAATCGTTCATGAAGTGATCAGGCCCGCCGGCAGCTTTGCGGATTTGAAAAATCTGCTGCCTAAGGAAGGGAGCAATGTCTGCTTGCATTATAAGCTGCGTCACGGGGATCTGGAGAAAGGCTTCGCGGAAGCGGATCATATCTTCGAGGATACGTTCCGGACGCCTGCGGCGGTTCATCTTCCCATGGAGCAGCACGTGGCGGTTGCCCAACTGGATTCCAACGGCAGGATGAATATTTGGACGGCCAATCAAAGCCCTTCATTTATCCGCAGTGAGGTCGCTTATGTATTGAAAAAGCCGGAAAGCCAGATTCGCGTTCGAGTCCCTTATTTGGGCGGAGGCTTCGGAACCAAGCTTTATGTCAAAATCGAAGCCTTGGTTGCGGTGCTGGCGCTGATCGTGAAAAAACCGGTGAAACTGGCGCTGACGATGGAGGAAGTATTTATTACGCTGACCAAGCATGCAACGGTCTTTAAGATGCGTACCGGCGTCACGAACGACGGACGCATTGTCGCCCGCGATTGTCAGGTGTACTGGGATACGGGCGCTTATGCCGATATCGGCCCGCGGATTACGCAAAAATCAGGCTTTACCGCAGCAGGCCCATACGATATACCGAACGTGAGCATCGACTCCTACTGCGTATATACGAATAATGTTCCTGCCGGGGCTTTCCGGGGCTTCGGCGTACCGCAGCTGGTGTGGGCATATGAATCGCAAATGGATATTATTGCGGCCAAAATGGGATGGGACCCGCTCGATTTCCGCCGCAAGCAGGTGCTGACCGAGGGGAAAATCCACGCCACAGGGCAAAAAATGACTTCGGTCGGTCTTGATCAAATTATTGAGGAATTGGACAGAAGCATTGAATGGACGGCATTTTATAAAGAAAAACAGGCCGGTGCCATACATCGCAGCGGCAGCAAAATCCGTGCCAAAGGAACGGCGATTGGACTAAAAGCCGTATTAACTCCGTCGATTTCTGGCTCGATCGTCAACCTGTTCGCCGACGGCAGCGCATCGGTATTCTGCAGCACAGTAGATATGGGGCAGGGTTCGGACACCATGATGGGACAAATCGCCGCCGAGGTGCTTGGATTACCTCTCGAAAAGGTCACCGTAGTACACCCCGATACCGATGTCACGCCTTACGATACCATAACTGCCGCAAGCCGCTCGACGTTTTATATGGGCAATGCGATTTTGAAAGCGGCCGAGGACATCAGGGATCAAATTTTTGCTCATGTTTCCGGAAAATATGATGTGTCCGCGGAGCTTTTGTCTCTTGCGGATGAAAAGGTGCATGTTGCAGGACGCCCCGAACTGGCGATGACGTTAAAAGAGGCGATCAAAGACATCTTTCATATGCCGGCGGGCTGTATCATCGGAAAATATGTATTTGAAAGTCATTATCAAAGCCCCGATCCTGAAACGGGTCAATCGGAGGATGTGGCCATTTTCTGGTTTCCGGGAGGAACGGCGGTTGAAATCGAGGTGGATACCGAAACGGGCAAAATCGATATTCTGCACATGGTGTCGGCCGGCGATGTCGGCAAGGCCATCAATCCATTCCAGGTCCATCAGCAGTTATATGGTGCGGCGGTGATGCAGATCGGGCAAGCGTTGTTTGAAGAATGCCGATACGATTACGGTCAAATGATCAATGCGAACATGGCCGATTACAAGGTTCCTACATTTAAAGATTTGCCGGGCAAATCAGAAACGATCATCGTGGAGGTTCCCCATCCGGAGGGGCCGTTCGGTGCCAAGGGAGTGGGCGAGACGGCATCCTTCGGCGTCCAGCCCGCGATCGCCAATGCTCTTTATCAGGCGACAGGAGCCAGGGTCAATAGTATGCCGTTGACTCCGGAGAAAGTCTTGCGGGCCATCAGGGAAGTTCAGCAACAAAGAACCTCGGAATTACAGCAGCAAATCTAAACGTAAGGAGCGATCAACTTGAACAAGCAAATCAGCTTTAAGTTAAACGGAAGACAGGTTTCCGCGTCAGTTTCTCCGGGTGAGAGCCTGCTTGATGTTCTGCGCAACCGGTTTCACTTGGGGGGGGCCCGCGAAACCTGCGCGCTCGGACTGTGCGGCGTATGCACCGTCATCGTTTCCGGAAATCCGGTCAGCAGCTGCCTCTATATGGCGCCAGCCGCAGACGGGGAAGAGATCGTGACGATTGAAGGCTTGGAAACAGAGGACGCGCTTCATCCGGTGCAGGAAGCTTTTATGGAGCATACGGCATTCCAATGCGGTTATTGTACGCCCGGCATGATTCTGATGGCCAAAAAATTGCTGGAGGAAAACCCCGATCCGTCCGAGGATGAGATTAAAGAGTTTATGTCCGGAAATATATGCCGATGTGCCAGCTACGGGCAGATCATTCAAGCCATCCAGGCGGCCTCGCAGATGATTCAGGCGGACAGAATGGAAGGAGCCCATTAAATGAAAGAACCAAGCATCATTGGCGGGATCGGTTTCGGCTTTATCGAAACATTCGATAGGGCGGATGCCGCTTTAATCCAACAACTGCAGCATGCAAGCTCAACGGACGTAACGGATTCGCAAAATCGGACAGGGGCTATGGACCCTGGGATCAAGCCGCTCGGCTCCGGAAAACGGGTGTGGGGCAGTGCCGTTACGGTCGATCTTCCTGCAAATGACAATCTGATGCTCTACAAAGCGCTGCAGCTGGCGCGGCCGGGAGACGTGCTGGTCGTCAATACCAATGGCGGGCAGCGCAGGGCCGTCTGGGGCGAGCTGATGACGCATACGGCGATGGCTCTGGCATTGGGTGGTCTGGTCGTAGACGGGATCGTTCGCGACGGCGCCGCCATCCGGCGGCTCGATTTCCCCGTTTTTTGCCGGGGCACAGCTCCGGTCAGCGTAGAGAAAAACGGTCCAGGCTTTGTTAATGGAGAGATGACTTGCGGCGGTGTTGTCGTTCGCCCGGGGGATCTCGTCGTCGGGGACGACGATGGAGTGGTCATCATTCAGAGAGAAGGGCTGTCTTCGGTGCTTGACAAGATGAAACAAACAGAACAGCGGGAGATCAAACGGAAGGAGGAGATTGCAAGGGGGCAGGCTCTTCCTGCCTGGTTGGATTCCGTCATGCGGGAAAAGGGCCTTGTGCCTGGGATTAAAAAGGAAAGACTTTTAGAATAAGGCCGTTGCGTTGGTTATGAGTTAATCATTGTGGGGAGGGGAAGCCGTATGTCATCATGGGATGATATTTTAAACGAGAGAGACGCCTGGGTTGTAAAGAACAGCATTTTTGGAGGAAGGCGCGGTTTTGGCAAGACTCCGGCTTTGGTAATTATCGATGCGCAGGTTCATTTTGTCGGTGAACGTCTTCCCATTGAGCAATCCATTGCCAAGTATCCTTCCAGTATCGGCGAGGAAGCATGGGATGCGGTGGACAAGACAGAAGTCTTGCTGAAGCTGGCCAGACAGAAGGGGATTCCGGTGATCCATTCCCGGTGGATTACAGCGGAAAAAGACGCCGTATATGATTCCTTCAGAAGGAAGATGAAGAAGGAAGGAACGCAGCGCCTTCACCGGAATGAAAGCGGAAACGAAATCGTAGCACCGCTGAAGCCTTTGGATCATGAAATCGTCATTGACAAGTTATATGCAAGCGTTTTCTTTGCTACTCCGTTCGAGACGATTCTCCGTTCATTGGGCATCGATACCTTAATTGTTACGGGATTCGTTACCGCAGGCTGTGTGCGGGCCACCGTCGTTGATGCCGCTTCATATAATTACCATGTGATTATTCCTGAAGAATGCGTAAAAGACCGAATATCGGTTTCGCATAAGGCCACTTTGCTGGATCTGGATATGAAGTATGCGGACGTCATGCCGGCCGCTGAGGTATCGGCAAAGCTAAATACATATTTATAAGGGGTGTTTCCAGTGAAAATGAAAGTAAAGCACGGTTTGGTCCTGTTATGGTTGATGTCTGTGATGCTCGTTAGCGCCTGCGGATCTTCTGCGCCTGCAGCGTCAGTCGGCAGCGATGGAGAACCGGCAGCCAAGCAAGGGTCCGACGTATCCAAGACGGACGGCAAAACCTACACGATGAGATTTGCCACGGCTACAACGAACGATCCGCAAACTCATGAAATGGAACTGTTTAAAAAAGCTGCCGAAGCGAAAAGCAACGGTCAATTGAAAGTGGAGCTCTATCCGGCCAGTCAGTTGGGAAGCAACGACCAGATGCTTCAAATGCTTACGCAGGGCTCCATACAAGGTATGGTGCAGCCTACGGCGTTCTTAGGCGGGTTTAATGAGCTGATGACGATCGTTGACATTCCTTATTTATGGCCAGATGTACAGAAAGCGACGGAGTTTCTGAATGGGGAAGGCGGAAAGCTGTTTGAAGCAAGCTTGGATAAGCAAGGCATCACGGCTCTGCGTTATTACGAATACGGCCCTCGTACGATTCTGCTTAAAGACAAGGTCGAAAAAATGGAAGACCTGAAAGGCAAAAAGATTCGCGTTATGGGTGCGCCTGTATTGGTAGATCAGATTAACGCCTGGGGCGGCGCAGGAGTAGCCATGGGCGTGCCCGAGCTGTTCACGGCGCTGCAGCAGGGGACTATTGACGGTTTGGAAAGCGCCGCAAGCTTTTTTCATTCCGGAAAATATTATGAAAGCGCTAAATATTTATTGATGGAGCCTAAAGGCGCGGAGATCTCCATATTTATGGCCAACACGAATTGGTTAAACTCCCTGCCTGAGCATTTGCAGAAGGCGGTTAAAGAGGCTGCCGTGGAAATTACGGATGAGGCCCATCAATATGCCAAAGAAAGAGATCTCCAGTCGATCGAGGAAATGAAAAAAGAGGGCGTGACAGTGATCGAGCCCGGCGCCGAATTCCATCAGCAATTGGTGGAAGCTTCCAAGCCGATCATCTCTAAGTTTGAAGCCAGAGTTCCGGGATCGAAAGAAATTATCTCCAAAATCCAGGCACAATTCAAAACGAACTAATCGTTAAGTATCGGGGGAGTTATCCTTGAAAAATAGTGGGCTGAAGAGTGTGACGGAGCAAGCTTGGAAGGTCGTTCTAACCGTAATTGCCGTATGCTTTTTAATAGGGACTTTTCTCACCTTTGTCAATGTGGTCATGCGTAAAGCATTGAATAAACCTTGGATCGGCACGGAAGAGATGGACAGCATTCTGCTGGTGCTCCTCGTTTTTTTGCCGTTAGCCTATGTGGAATGGACCAACAAGCAGTTGAATGTGTCCGTTGTTTTCGACTTATTCCCGAAGAAAGTTAAGTTTTGGATCCGGAAATCGCATCATCTCTTAATATTGGCCGTATCGATTTGCCTCACGGCGGCTTCTTGGGAAGTCGTGCAAAGAAACATGGATGTAGGCAATAAAACGGCATCTTTAGGCATTCCTTTATATTTACTATTCGGGATTATATTTGTCGGATTTGCTTTAACAGCATTGACCAAACTTGTACAGCTCTTTATGTCGGATGAAGACGGTGGCCCCCATGATCATTAGTGCGATTCTTTTTATTGTGTTTTTGGCGCTGGGATTCCCGATTTATATTTCTTTGCTGACCACAGGGATCTATATCCTTGTGTTTGAAATGAACATGGACATGTCTTCCATTGTATTGGTTTTATTCGATAGTGTGTTTAAATTTACGCTGGCGGCCGTACCTTTTTTCCTGTTGGCGGGCGCATTAATGGAGACCAGCTCCATGGCCAAGCGCATGGTCAATTGGTTATTCTACCTGGTCAGCAGGTATCGTGGCGGTGCGCCGTTAACAGGGGTATTGGCAAGTGAATTTTTCGCTACGATATCCGGCTCGTCCGCTGCATCAACAGCAACGGTCGGTAAAATTCTGTATCCGGAAATCTCAAAAGCGTCAGGAGAATCCTTTGCACTCGGACTCTTGACTTCCTGCGGGGCTCTCGCGGTCGTTATGCCGCCAAGTATTACGATGATTTTGTATGGCGCCACAGCTTCCATATCGACAGGAGCCCTCTTCTTGACGGGGATCGTCCCGGCTTTACTGATCGGAGGCCTGATTTCGTTTTATATTATCTGGCGCTCGAACAAGGTGGAGACGGCAGAGCGGTTTTCTTTTAAAGAATTTATGCTGAGAACCAAAAATGCTTTTTGGATCCTTATTTTGCCCGCAGTGATTTTGGGCGGTATCTACGGGGGACTGTTCACGCCGACAGAAGCCGCGTCCGTAGCCGCTGTTTATGCCACGGTTGTAGCCATTTTTATCTACAGGGAAATGGGTCTGCGTACATTTTTCGGCGCGATAAAAGATGCAATGATGCTGAATACACAAATTTTTATTATCATCGCCTCAAGCACCGTGTTTTCGCAAGCCCTGACCTTTGCTCAAGTGCCGCAAAAACTGACGGCTTTGACGTCGGATTTGTCACCGGTTGTGTTTATATTAATTATCAATTTATTTTTGCTGCTTGTCGGGATGTTTTTTGATCCGACCTCGGCTGTTCTGGTCATTACCCCATTATTGGTACCCATCTGTAATGCTTTGGGGATTGATCTGATTCAAATGGGGCTGATTATGACCGTCAATCTTGCCATTGGCATGTTCACACCGCCGTTCGGCTTGAATTTATTCGTCAGTCAGGGCGTGTTTAAAAAGTCTATGGCCGAAGTGGTTGCCAGCTTGAAGCCGTTCTGGGTCTGGTATTTATTGTCTTTGGCGATTATCAGTTATATCCCGCAATTATATATGTGGCTTCCGGATTTAATGAAATAATGGCTCGCCTGTATTGTTCTCAACAGGTATCCTACATCGGGTTTCTTGGACCCAAAAGCAGAACCGAACGCATCCTGCATGAAATCGTAAAGATCGATTCAACACGATTAGAATCCTTACGTGATGTCATATACAGTCCTATCGGTTTGGATTTCGGTGCAGAAACGGCAGAAGAAGTCGCGGTCAGCATAGCGGCGGAATTATTGGCCGTCAGAAACCGGCGCTCTCCTCAATTTTTGCGTGATAAGCCGGGAGCCATTCACGATAACCGGTTAGCGGCATCGGAGGAGCGGAGGAATCCGGGGACTGCCGCCGGCGCAAGCATGAGACCTATCTGTGGAATATAGTGTTATATCATGAAGCACCTGAGCTGCAATGAAAAAATACGGCCTAAAACCGGGTGATTTTTTTGACGATATCAGCGATTGCAATTTTTATCGCGGTGTTGGCCCTGCTGGTTGCAGGATTCGCCAAAGGCATCAGCGGCATGGGACTTCCTGTTGTGGCCACGCCGGTTTTGACGCTCTTGTTTGATCTGCAAACCGCCATTGCGATTACCATCGTGCCTACACTTCTAACGGATATAATCATGTTGATCAGAACACCGAAAAATTGGGGCTTGATCAAAAACGCCGCTTCCTTGATGATGTTTGGAATGTGCGGCATCGCAGTCGGTTCCTATGCGTTGGTTCGCATCCATCCGTCCATTCTGTCGGCAGTTCTGGGTGTCATCATTCTTCTTTTTGTCGGCACCTCTTTTTTCGCCGTTTTTCCCGCGATCAAGCAGAGGAGACGGCTGGATGCGACGGTAGGGTTCATCGCTGGGACCGCCCAGGGCGCCGCCGGTGCCAGCGGTCCGATCATCAGCATGTATATGCTGCAGATGAAGATGAGCCGGGACGAATTTTTGTTTATGATCAACAGTTTTTTTGTGACGATTGATGTTATACAGCTTATGACCGTTTATAAACTGGGGCTTTACCATGGCCCGGTCATTTATTATTCGATAGGGGCGATCGTCCCGGCCCTGTTGGCGCTTGCGGCAGCCTTTGCATTGCAAAAGAAAATCTCCGATCAAGTGTTTCGTTATTCCGTGCTGATCATGATGACATTAAGTGCGTCGGCTTTATTATTCAAGTCGATTCAAACCATGTTATGAGGTTATAGACGGGGAGTTAACCATTGAAAAATTTGCTCCAGCGCTTCTTTTTGTCGGCTGCCTTGCAGAGGCTGATGCTCGCCGTCCTGGTAGACGATACTTGTCTTATCTTTTGAGGGCATGATTTCAAAAAAATGTTCAATAAGCTTGACGTTGACTACCGGATCGTATACATCGTACAGACATAATGCCGGGAAATGAAAATTCTGGATTTCCGTTATAGCCATTTTACCGTGATGCATCATTTCCGTACACCAGCGCGGAGTATAACAGATGGTCGGCAGCTGTTCTTCTTTTATGGCGTCGGAGGTCCAATCGGGCAAACTCGCCCGGAAGCATTTGAGTCTTCTTAAGATTTCGTTCCACCTGATCAGGTCAAGAGGCAGGGTTGGAGCGACGACCGAAAAAAATTCAATGCATTTTCTGATGATGAACGGAGGCGGATAAATTCCCAGGGCCGGGGAAGACAACAGAACGCCGGCTATGTTGCCGGGAAACCGTTGAACATAACGTATGGCGATGAGACCACCCATACTATGGCCGAACAGATAGATTGGCAATCCCGAATACTGCTTCTGCAAGCGGGAGACCAGTTCTTCCAGATCATCCAAATATTCCTGGAATCGAAGAATGTGCCCCCGTCTTCCCCCCGAACGTCCGAAACCCCGCAGGTCTGGCGCGGCGAGAGCGACCCGCCGGTTTAAACACTCCGTGCCGATACAGGAGTAATGTCCCGAGTGCTGTCCCGCCCCATGCAGAAAAATAATAAGTGCTTTAGCGTTAACAGGTATCCAGATACGGCAATATAAGGCATGCTGCCGAATGTTTGAAACATACAGATGATCAGCTATATGTTTAGACATGGGATACTACTCCTCGATTCCTTCGAATATGCACAACTCGTTTTCCAACTTAATATGCGCGATTTTCCCGCATCCGATACGCAGGACAGATTCCTGTGATGATGAGGGTAAGCTTGCGTAAAACGCTGTCCCCGAAATGAATGAAGAACCTCCGGAACCACTTTTAAATAATGGTACCGGAGGTTTTATTATTGACCGGATTGAAGAGGGCAACACATACCAAATATACATCCTTCCGAAGCGAAATTTATAATTTGCAGCATAAATGGGAATGTTTTAACTGTTATAACTTAACCGTTACGGAGTCAACAGATCTTATAGACATGACTTCTTTAACATTAATTTCTGACTTTCTTTGGGAGGATGTATGAATCTACATACGGAACAACTCCGACAAAAAGCTCATGAACTTGCGCTAACCCATGAACCATACATCACGCGGCGCCTAGCGATGCGCATATGGCGGAATTTTACTACGGATATGGAAAATTTGACTGCGTTCATACGCTCCATGCATGGACGTCGCGCAAGTTGTTCGCAGCCGGCGGAAGAATGGTTCCTTGATCACGCGGAGTTCATTGAGGAACAGGGGTTAGTCATTAAAAGCCAGCTCACCGGAAGCTTTTTGCGGCGTTTGCCGCATCTACGCAAGACCGGCGAGCCACGGATTCTTTCGATCTGCGCCGATTATCTGAAACACGTGGACGGAAACCTGGACATGGACACTTTTGTTTCCTATATCAATTCTTATCAGGAAGTATCCGTTTTGACCATTGCTGAAACGTGGGCGATCCCGCTTATCGCAAGAATTGCCTTGATCCGGCGATTGGCCGAAGTGATGGAATTCATTCGCGAACGGCATGAGGTGTGTTCACTCGTCGAAAGGCTGCTGGAGCGAATGGAGCCGTCGAAGGTAAGTCCCGATGCGCTTAAGGCTGTGCTTGAACAAGCAGGCCAAGAGATGCCGCTCTCCGGTCCGATGATCGTCCATTTGGTCAGTCATCTGCGTGAATGGACGGACGATTCGGCACACGTACGTGAATGGCTGTTGTGCAACTTGGAAAACGGTCCTGACAGCCTGGATCGTATCGTCTCCTATGAGTATCAGCTTCAGGCGGCATATCAAGTGACGATAGGCAATGCCATCAGCAGTCTGAGAAAAATCGAACGCTGCGACTGGCACGAACCATTCGAGCAAATTTGCCTTGTGGAACAAACCATGAGGCAAGAAAACTCCGGTGACTATGTATTGCTGGATGATTCAAGCCGCAGCGTACTGCGGGGACGCGTTGAGCGGCTGGCCCGCCGCTTTAATGTGCCGGAGAATCTGATCGCCAAGCAGGCTGTGGAACTGGCGGCACAAGAGTATAACCTGGCGTGCGCGGAACGAGAACAAGCCAACACCCATATAGCGGAGAAGGAGAGTGCCGCGGGTAGTGCGGTTCGTCCGGATGTGATGCCTCGTCCGGCGTATATCGCTTATTACCTGCTCGAACCGAGCGGCGTCAAAGAGCTCCAGCGCGCGCTGAAACAATGCAGCAGTCCCCGGCGTTTGTCGCATATAGGGCTGCTGCAACGGGCTACCGGCGTTTATTTCACCGTTCTTAGAGGGCTGTTCCTGGTTGCACTTCTCGGATTCGCTTTGTGGATTGCAGGAGGCTTCAGCTTGACGCTGACCGGATGGACGGCGGTTTTGCTTTTGCTGTCAATACCCGTGAGTGAGTGGGCTGTAACGGCAACACACTGGATGATTGAGTGCGCAAGGCAACCGCGGCCGCTGCTTCGCTATGATTTCTCGCATGAAATTCCGAGTGAGGCGACTACAATGGTTGTCATTCCGGTGATCTGGTCAAACGTCGAACAAGTGCGGGAAATGGCGGATCGGCTGGAGCTTCATTATCTGGCGAACCGCGATCCAAATCTTCATTTCGCCCTTCTGGGTGATTTTGCCGATGCCGACGCCGAGAGTCTTCCGCAGGATTCCGCCATTCTTGAAGCTGCCCGCGCAAGTATTGAGAGTTTGAACCGCACGTACTCCCAAACGGAAGAAAGCAGTACGTTTCACCTTTTTCAACGTCGCAGATTGTGGAACCCGTCTGAGGGCGTATGGATGGGCTGGGAGCGCAAGCGGGGCAAACTGGTAGAGTTCGTCGAACTGCTAAAAGGGCGAACAGATACGACCTACGACTTCGTAGTCGGGGATGCCTCGGTTCTTCCGGGCATCCGTTATATCATTACACTCGACGCGGATACACAGCTTCCGATCGGCAGCGCCCACCGGATGATCGGTACCCTGCATCTGCCATATAACCAGCCGCGGCTGAACCGTTCGCGGACACGGGTGGTCGAGGGATACGGCGTACTGCAGCCGCGAATCGGCATTAGTCACGAATCGTCCTTGCGTTCGCGCTTGGCTTATTTATGGTCAGGCGATCCGGGAATCGATCCTTATGCGTTTGCGGTTTCCGATCCGTATCAGGACGGATTAGGGCAGGGGATTTTCACGGGTAAAGGGATATTCGATGTCAGTGCATTTGCGCAGGTGCTATGCGAACGTATTCCTGAAAACCGGGTCCTTAGCCATGATTTGTTGGAGGGCGGCTTTTTGCGGGCAGGCTTGCTGTCGGACATTGAATTGATCGATGACCAGCCTGCCGCGTTCAGCGCGTATCAAAGAAGACTGCACCGATGGGTGCGAGGGGATTGGCAATTGCTTTTATGGCTCTTTCCCCGCACATCCGACCGGCGGGGAAAGAGCTTGCCGGTCGATCTATCCGCTCTTACCCGCTGGCATATGATCGATAACCTGCGGCGCAGTCTATTTCCGCCGGCGCTGTTCGCTCTTCTGCTGTTAGGTACGGGCGTCCTTCCCGGATCACCGGAACGCTGGTTTGTTTTTGGGTTTGCTACATTGTTTTTGCCGCTGATCCGCCAACTCGTGGCAATGCGGCATACTATTCGGCGTCCCCGGAGCCTGCTTGCCACGGCTTTGCAAGTTTTGGTTACCCTGTTGACTCTGCCGTTTCAAAGCGTTCTGCTGCTAGACGCGATCGGCAGAACTTTGTTCCGGCTATTCGTTTCAAAGCGTCGTTTGCTTGAATGGGTCAGCTCTGCGGAAATTGAACGCCGCAACCGCGGAAAGCGGCATATTGTGCTTTTAGGGATGTACCCGGGATATGCATTGGTGCTTGTCTTTGCGTTGGCAGCGGCGGCGAGCGGCGCTCCAGCGGTACGGTGGACAGGCTTGACGCTCTGTGCTGTATGGTTATTCGCTCCTCTTGTCGTCCACTGGTTGGACCGTCCCGTCCAACAGGCCGAGCTGACGCTCGAACCGGGAGAAGAGGAAGAACTGAAGGCGTTGGCCAAACAGATTTGGACCTTCTTCGAGGACTACGTTACCGCAAAGGACCATTGGCTGCCGCCTGATAACGTGCAGTTGGAGCCGCCCAATGGCATTGCACATCGAACTTCGCCCACCAATATCGGGCTTTATCTTGCCTGCACGCTCGCCGCACGGGATTTCGGATTTATCGATACGCCCGGGCTGATTGAGCGGTTGGAGCGTACGATCGATACGGTGGAGCGCATGAATAAATGGAACGGCCATCTTTATAACTGGTACGACACGACTACTCTAGAACCACTGCCTCCTCTGTACGTATCGACGGTGGATTCCGGTAACTTCGCCGGCTATTTAATGACAGTCAAAGAGGGGTTGGCCGAGTGGCTCAAAAATGACTTTACATTCAACGAAAAGCCGGAGTCGAATACCAAGGGTCAAGGTCAAGCGGAAGAAGCGTTCCATGTGGCATTCGCCGAGGATTTGGTGCCTTCACTGCAGGGTAAACTGACGGACAAGACCACGGAAACGGCAGACGCGGGAGTCGGGGGGAATAAAGACGGTTCCGGACGCAAAGCATCGGCAGAGGATTGGCCGGCACGCGGACAACATCTGATCTCACGCATGGCGCTGTTGATTGAGAAGACAGACTTTCGTCCGCTTTACGATCACAAGACCAAACTATTGACATTGGGGTATCATGCCGCGCTCCAAGAACGCGATAAGATTCTGTATGACCTGATGGCATCAGAGGCAAGACAGGCCAGCTTTATTGCCATTGCCCTCGGTCAGGTGTCTGTAGCTCATTGGCGCGCGCTCGGACGGACCATGACCAAAGTCGGGAAGCGCACCGCGCTGCTCTCCTGGTCCGGAACCATGTTCGAATATTTGATGCCCTGGCTGATGATGCGCACCTATCGGAACACCATCTGGGATAGCACCTACCGCGCCGTCGTAGAGCGGCAAATCGATTATGCGCACGAAAGGGGTGTCCCCTTCGGCATTTCCGAATCCGGCTATTACGCTTTTGATTACCAGATGAACTATCAATACAGGGCGTTCGGCGTTCCCGGTCTCGGCTTCAAGCGGGGCCTGGAACAGGATTTGGTCGTGGCGCCGTATGCCGCCATTCTGGCGCTGCCTTTTGCGAAACGTCAAGGGCTTAAAGATTTGCGTAAAATGGAGGAGCTTGGCGCGCGCGGCAAATATGGCTATTATGAGGCGATCGATTTCACGTCCGAACGGATGCCGAATAATGAGACATGCATGGTCATCCGCAGCTTTATGGCCCATCATCAAGGGATGAGTTTGCTTGCCCTTGCGAACATACTGCTGCCGGTAAAAATGTACGAGCGGTTTCACCGCGACAAGCGCGTGCAGGCGGCGGAGCTGCTGCTGCAGGAGCGGATACCCGCGCATCCCAAAATCATTAGACACCCTGCAATGGCACGTGAATATATGCCTGAAACAAGGCCGGTGCAGAATGATGCGCAGCGGGAATACCTCTCGGCAGATACGCGTACGCCGGAGGTGTGTGTTCTGTCCAACGGAACCTATATGACCGTCGTGACGGGCAGTGGCGGCGGGTTCAGCCGATATGAAGGTCTGGCCGTCTCGCGGTGGCGGGAGGATCCGGTATTGGACGATTGGGGGAGCTATATCTATATCCGTGACGTCGCCCGTGATGCGGTGTGGTCTCCGGCATTTCAACCGTGCCGTGTTCCGTCATCCGAACAACGCATACAATTCTCGCTTGACCGGGCCACCTTCATGCGTACAGACGGAGACGTGCAGACCCGTCTTGAAGTCTGCGTATCGCCCGAATGGAATGCGGAAATTCGCCGATTGACGCTGACCAACACGGGGAATGAGGCCAAGATCATAGAGGTCACAACGTTTACGGAGCTGGCCTTGGCCCCCCCTATAGCTGATGATGCGCATCCCGCTTTCAGCAAATTATTTATAGAAACAGAATATGCGGGCGATTCCGAGTGCCTTCTCGCCCGAAGAAGACCCCGACAGGAAAGTGAGAAGGCTGTATGGGCGGCGCATTCCCTCATGGCGGAAGGACGAACGCTCGGACCGGCGGAATATGAGACAGACCGGGCCAGCTTTATCGGCCGCGGACATTCCATCTCCCAGCCGCAGGGGATCCGTTCCCGACTTCGCGGTACGGTGGGCTCTGTGGCGGACCCTGCCTTTATCATGCGGCGTCAGGTAAGCATCGAGCCCGGTGAACAGGTTCAATTGTTCGCTGTTACCGGGATTGCCGATTCCAAGGAGGAAGCGGTCGGCATCGTCCGCCGGTTCCTGGAGAACCAGGCGGTGGAACGAACATTTCTGCTCGCGTGGAATCGCAGTCAAATCGAGCTTAGGCATCTGCACATTACGGCCGCCGAGGCGGCGGCCTTCCAAACCTTTGCCGGACAGGTGCTGTATACTTCTCCGCTGAGGAAGGAACGGAAGGACAGAATCATGGCGAATGCCAAAGGGCAGTCCGGCCTCTGGGCGCATGGCGTGTCCGGGGACCGTCCGATGATCCTTGTACGGATCGAGAATCGGGCCAATATGAAATTTATTGCCAAACTTCTGATCGGACACGAGTATTTGCGCCGCTTGGGGTTATTTTTTGACCTGGTCATTCTGAATGAATCGGCAGGCGGATACCAGCAGGATTTGCAGAAAGCGCTGCGCAGTGCGGTAGAACACGGGATGGACCGGTATAACGCAGGGAATGGGGGAGTGTTCATTATTAATGCCGACCAGCTGCCGGATGTGGACAGGACGCTGCTGCTGGCCGCAGCCCGTCTTATCCTGCGTGCGGGCGGTCCGAGTCTGAAGGCGCAAATCAAGCTGCCGCGTCAGGATAAAGCCTGGCCGGCCCCGTTCGCAGCGACAGTGCCGTTAAACCGGTTCGGCAGCCCGCCGACGGAAGACGTGCGCGATTTGATGTTCTTTAATGGCTGGGGCGGGTTTTCACCCGATGGGCGGGAGTATCGGATCGTGATCAAGAACGGTAATCATTTGCCGGCGCCATGGATCAATGTCATCGCCAATCCTCGCTTCGGCTGCCTTGTTTCGGAGCTTGGCACGGGTTACACCTGGTGGAGAAACAGCCGGGAGTGCAAATTGACCCCGTGGTTCAATGATCCTGTGCTCGACCCGCCTGGTGAAGTTTGTTATTTGCGGGATGAAGAAAGCGGTGAAATATGGTCTGTTCCTTCGTCTGCCGCAAATCCGGACCAATCCTATACGGTTTCGCACGGTCGGGGATTCACGCGGTTTCATCACGAGAGATACGGTATCATGCAGGAAATGACCGTTTTTGTTCCGCTTCATGATCCTGTCAAAATCATCAAATTGCGGCTGCAAAACAAAACTTCCGAAAAAAGATGCCTTTCCGTCACCTATTACGCTGAATGGGTGCTGGGTGTACAACGTCAGGCGAACGCCTCCTTCATCGTTTCGGAATGGGACGAATCGGCCCAAATGCTCCTGGCTCGCAATGCATATCAGGAATCGTTTCGCGATGCTACGGCCTTTTTGGGTATGTATCTGCTGCCTGAAGCGTCGGAGGAGTCCCCGGATACAGCATCAGAGGTTCAGCAGTCTGCTCCAGTCGAACCGGCTGATCTGTCCTGGACGGCAGACCGCAATGAATTTCTCGGGCGCAACGGCACATACGAAAATCCCGCTTCACTCAGCCGCGAGCGGTTGTCCAAGACAACGGGAGCTCTTTATGATACCTGCGGCGCGGTGCAGACCAAGCTTACGCTGGAGCCTGATGCCGAACGGACAGTTTACATACTTCTCGGTTGCGATCAGTCGCGCGATGCCGCCATGAAATTGGCGCAAACCTACCGTCAAGCGCGTGTCAGCGAGCAGTCATTAGCGCTTGTAGGGGAATTCTGGGATGATGTGCTGGACCAGATTTCGGTATCTACGCCATCCCCCGAGATGGATGTCCTGCTGAACGGATGGCTGCTTTATCAGACGCTCGGCTGCAGAATGTGGGCCAGATCCGCCTTTTATCAAGCGGGAGGCGCATACGGCTTTCGCGATCAGCTGCAGGATTCATTGGCGCTTCTGCACACCCGTCCCGACCTTACGCGTGCACAAATTTTGCTGCACGCTGCGCATCAATATGAGGAGGGCGATGTGCAGCACTGGTGGCATGAAGAAACGGAGCGCGGCATCCGTACGTTATTCTCCGACGATTTACTATGGCTGCCGTATGCGGCTTCGCGATACGTGGAGCATACGGGGGATGACAGCCTGTTTGAAGAGGCAGTTCCGTTTCTTCACAGTGAGCTTTTGCGGGAAGGGGAACATGAACGATACGAGCCGACACGCGTTTCAGAAAAAAGCGGAACCCTGTTCGATCACTGCTTGCGGGCCATCGACAGGGCCTTGCAGCGCTTTGGCGAACATGGGCTTCCGCTGATCGGAATCGGAGATTGGAATGACGGGATGAATTTTGTTGGGGCGGAAGGCCGCGGCGAGAGTGTATGGCTCGGTTGGTTTCTCTATGACATTCTCGGCCGGTTCACGGATCTTTGCAGGGAGCGAGGTGACGCAGAACGGTCGCAACGTTACCGGGATGTAAGGGATCGGCTCATTCCTTCACTCGACGAGCATGCCTGGGATGGACAATGGTACCGCCGCGCCTTCACCGATGCCGGGCAATGGCTCGGTTCTATCCACAATCAGGAATGCCGAATCGATGCGATTGCCCAGTCATGGTCGGTCATTTCAGGAGCCGCGCCAAGGAACAAGGCTCTGCAAGCGATGCAGTCATTCGATCGTGAGCTTGTGGATCGGGAGCTTTCCGTCGCCCGTCTCCTGACACCGCCTTTTGACCGTACGCAGCCTAGTCCCGGTTACATTCAGGGCTATCCGCCGGGAATTCGCGAGAACGGGGCGCAGTATACGCATGGTGTCATTTGGAGCATTATCGCCTGGTGCCAGCTTGGGAAAGGGGACAAGGCGTTTGAGCTGTTTCACCTGTTAAATCCGCTAAACCACACGCGCACGTCAAACGAAGTGCGGAGGTACGCCGGTGAACCCTACGTGATGTCGGCAGACGTTTATACGGCGAATCCGCACAAAGGACATGCAGGCTGGACTTGGTACACCGGCGCCGCGGGGTGGATGTATCAGGCGGGAATTGAATGGATTCTCGGACTTCGCCGACGGGGGACGCGGCTGTACATCAGCCCGTGCATTCCCAGTGAATGGCCGGAGTATTCCGTTCATTACCGGTTCGGCAGGACGCGCTTTCTCATTACCGTCAATAATCCGCTGCATAAATCCGGCGGTGTGACTGCTTTACAGATGGACGGTCAAGAAATGTCCCTTAAGGAGCACGATGCAAAAGACGGTTACTACGTTGAATTATGTGACGATGGGCAAGTCCACCATGTGGTTGTGACGTTGTAGTGCCAAGGTATAAGAATGGGGCGGTCGTCGGCGGATGAAGAAGGCAAGCCGCAGCTTTACGCCGGACGGCCGCAGTAATCTGTACGCTTGTCATCATGATCGGTTGGAGGGAGTTTCCACATGTATAAAATACGTAAAGCGATTATTCCGGCTGCAGGCTTCGGCACCCGATTTTTACCCGCAACTAAATCCCAGCCCAAAGAAATGCTGCCTTTGATTAACAAGCCTGCAATTCAATATATCGTGGAAGAGGCCATTGCTTCTGGGATTCAGGATATTCTGATTGTGACAGGACGAAACAAACGCGCCATTGAAGACCACTTCGACCACAATGTGGAGTTGGAGTATTTCCTTAAAGAACAGGGGAAATGGTCTCAATATGAAGAAGTGCTGGAGATCGCGAAAATGGCGGATATCCATTTCATACGGCAAAAAGAGCAGCGCGGACTCGGGCATGCGGTCTTATGCTCCCGCAATTTTGTCGGAAATGAGCCATTCGCCATTCTTCTGGGTGACGATATTATCGATAACCCTACGAAACCGGCGCTTCGGCAGATGATGGAACAGTTTGAGACCCATGGGAAGACGGTGGTGGGCGTACAGCCCGTTTTGCCTGAAGAAGTGTCCAAGTATGGCGTGATTGCGGGCATGCCGATCGATAACCATATCTATGAATTGGAGGATTTGGTCGAAAAGCCCGATACGGATAAAGCGCCATCGAATTTGGCCATCGTCGGAAGGTATATCATTCAACCGGAGATTTTCGATATTTTGGAGGAAACAGGGCCGGGACGAGGCGGTGAAATCCAGTTGACGGACGCTCTCAAGATTCTCTGCCTCAAGCAGGGCATGCATGCGCGTCTTCTGGAGGGAGACCGCCATGATATCGGGGACAAATGGGGATATATAAAAGCTACTTTGTCATTAGCTTTGCGGTGTGAAGATTTGCATGATAAATTGCATCATTTTTGGCTTGAGCGGTCCAAGGGATCGGCAAGTAAATAATTTTAATGCATCATAGAAATACTAAACAGAGGAGGTGGAATAAATGGTGGCCAAGGAAAAGGAAAGAGATAACACGGATTCATCGGCTTTATGGATGGGATGGATTGGGATTATCGCAGGAATTATCGCTTTTTTCTTTTCACCGGTTCTGTTTGGTTGTGCTGCGATAATTCTTGGTTTGATCACCGTCTTTAGTCAAGCCAACAATTTGGGATGGTGGGCCATAGGCTTGGGTCTGGTCGGGGCAGCCGCGAATATGTGGTTGTATTAAAAAGTCGTAAGGTTAAACGGGGCTGTCCCAAAATTCACCGAGGTGACGGGGATACCCCTTTTTCAATTTTGTAAAACAAAAAGAAGCGGGTTAAAGTGGAATAATTAACCAGTCAGTACAATGAGATATAAAGAGGAGTACAGTATGATTTTTAAACCGAAACAACCTAAAAAATGTGTCAATTTCATTTGGGGCCATTATGGCATACGCGGATTTGCCGGCCGATTTTCGCTGCGGTGAAATATACAGGAAATAAAACGGGTTTAACTTTATCCGACGGAACGATGATTCAAAAGGGGATATCTTACTAAAAATTCATTTACATAATGTCGTTCTATTAAGAGACATGCTTCCCTTAAGAAATGAAATCAAAAAGACAAGATTTCTGTACAGGTTTATTGATAGTTCGTTGCCCGATCTTGCCCTGTATGTTAAAAACCATCCTAAATCCCGGCATTACGATGTTAAATCGGGGCTGTGAGAAATTAGGATTTGAAGCATTCCCGATATCCTCCACAGCATATAGATGTTTAAAATGGATGAGTTTGATGCCTATTTGCTTGCTATCGGTATCGCAGCCGTTTAAAAACTTGAAAAAGCATGTGCCGACCTATTTGTTTATGTCAAAGGATCAGCTTTTACAAAAATTATGTGGAGTTGATGATAAGCCCAAAAAGATCGTCTGAAACCAAAAGTACTATATATAGGTTTTATTTTACATTGCATCACAAAATATGGTGGGTTATACTTGAATTGTGGAAATCAGAATTGTTGCGCAATTCTATTTCCCATAATAGACTTTTCCTCATAACCTTTTTCTCACTTGCCTCCCCTGGAAGGGGAAGGCTTTTTTTGTTATCGTACCAGGCCCGCATCTCTGTCATACCGGGACAAAAATACCGGCCATTAATTACCGATGACATTGTCCGGCTCATTTTCTATACTGTTAGATATAGAAAAGGGGGTTTCGAAATGGAATGGTATATCATGTTGGTTTTGATCATAGCAGTGATCATCTGTTTATTATATAAAGCACATAAAAATACGAAACAGGTAGAGCTGACTCATATCCGGTTGCCGGAAAACAAGAACATCTCTCGTAATGAAATTTTGAAAGTACTGCATCTTTCGGACTTGCACATGGAGAACATTTCGGTATCGCCTGACCGGTTATCGGATCTATTATCCGGAGACCAGCCGGATTTGATTGCATTGACCGGGGATTATTTGGACAAAGTAAAAAGTATTCCGAAGCTGTCCGAATATTTAAAGGTTTTGCACAAAATGAAGCCGAAATATGGAATTTATGCTGTTTTCGGCAATCATGATTACGTGTTGAAGCATCATGATTTCGATAAGCTGCGGAAGGTGTTGGAGGATAACGGGTGTCAAGTTTTACAAAATGAAAATGATCTTTTGTACGTAGACGGCAGACCTGTCCACATTATCGGAATCGACGACTTCAGCACGGAGAGAAGTAATTTAGATCAGTCCTTTCGGAAGGTAAATCAGGGGTTTCGGTTGGTTTTGACGCACGACCCTAATATTGTATTAATAATGGAGAAATATAACTTTGATTATTTGCTGGCCGGTCATTTTCATGGAGGCCAGATTTGGTGGCCGAAGCCTTACCATTTGATTAAGATGGGACGTCTGGTTCGCATGAATATGGTAAAAGGCTTGCAGCGTTATCGGGGCAAAGCGTTTTATATCAGTGAAGGATTGGGGCAAACAGGGTTAAATATCCGGGTTGGCAGCAGGCCGGAAATCACATTTCATCACCTATCTCTACAGGCTATTGAAAAAGTACAAACTCCGACAGCAGTATAGCGACCGGAGTTTGTACTTTTTTAGTCCCTGTGCGAGTATCATATCATTTACCTGACATGGAACAAGATTGCGCAGGTCGTCCATTCCCATGACAGCCATCATTTGCGCGGCGGAGTGAGGGGCACATTATACCGTTCCAGTTTGAAATTAGCTGTATGCCCTAATGAAGTTGGCATATGCTTTGCAATAACAACGAGATATTTCTATTCGTAATTGTATCGTAATAATGATCTGCATTTCGGCGCAATCCATCACATTGTTCCCGGGAGCTTAATATACTTCCCAATTGTTCTTCCATACTCGCCTCGTGCTTCCAATGGTCGGCCTGGACAATAAGCCCTTGCTGCTTTAAGCTTTGCAGATTGATTTTTTCTTGTCCAGGCAGCGCATGGTAAACAAAAATAGGTATTCTTTTATAAAGGCATTCACTGACCGTTACTCCGCCCGGCTTGGTAATGATGCCATCGATTTGATTGTACAATTCATCCATCTCTTCTCTTGATGTGATATAGGGTAAGGGAGTAATACGGGGATGCTTTAAATTTATCAGATATTCGTGCAAATGCTTATTTTTACCGCATAATACTTTATAGTGGATATTTCCCTTTTTTCCAATTTGACGAACAAGGGAAGGAATGACGCCAGCACCAAGGCTGCCGCCGGAAATTAATACGGTCATTTGGGAAGAGAACACCGATTTTTCTTGATTCTCAGTAATTTTCGGGTGAATCGGTATACCGGTAACAAAAATCCGTTCCTCAGGGACACCTTTTTGCACGAGCGACTGTTTTAGGTCCTTGTTGGGAACGAAATGGTAATCGATATTGCCGCATCCCCACAGATTATTGATAAAAAAATCGGTATATACATTAATAACCGGTACGGAGATTATACGACGGGTCTTTAGACGATTGAGAATATAAGAAGGTAAAGCATGGGTACAAATGATCATATGAGGCTGTTCCTCGCGAACCAGCTTTTCAACAAAATACTGAAAAAGCCACTCGTAGATACGGTAACGCTGCGGTTGCCGCGTCGGTTGGTATACCGACATTCTGTATATCCAGTTGTAGAAATTCGGGAACGAATGAATCCATTTTATGTAAATTTGTGATACGGCAGATTCCATCCTCCCATAGCTGTATTGAAGAATATCCACTTTTTTGCATTGGACAGAAGGCATTACTCCGTGAATATGATCTATTAAAGCTTCTGCAACCTGGTGATGGCCGGTAGATATCGAAAGAAAGGGCATAACCAATATTTTTTTCATCCTTCATTTCCTCCATCAGTAACGGCAATATGCGAAATACAAACTGGGGATAATACGGTAAATAGGATACTACATCATGGCCTTTGACATACATGGTTGTATGATGTTCGCGAGGAGACCGACAGATGGAGATGAAGATGAAGGTGATGACTTTCAACATACCTCATGGACAAGGAATAGACGGGAAGGTAAACCTGAATCGAATTGCCGGAATCATTGAAGAAAGTAAGGCCGATCTTTATCGAGATATCCCATTATATCTCAAGAACAGCATAAGCTTGGAAACGTTTGTTCCGGATTAAGGGAAGCCCGTGTTTTATTGGAAGCCGACGTACAAATAAGAGAGGGTTTGATTTTAGATGTGTAACCACTGCGATCGCTCATTCATGAATGGCCTTGCGAGAGGTTTTCTTAATCCGGAGCAGCATGTATAAGCAGAAACTGATTTTTTCCACCAATGAAATTCCTTTTCACAAGACAAAATAACCATTTCCATGAAAACATTCCAAAGGGGATAAGGACATGAGGTTAAAGTCAATAGCCCTGACCGTTTGGGATATTCTCGATCCCATCTATTATGCCTGTACCCGGTTAAAATATATTGGCGGGGGCGACCGGAAAAGCAGCGCGTTTCGAGTGCGACTTACGTTGTACAAAGGCAGACCGGTATCTTTGGCCGACGGAACGACGATTCAAAAGGGCGATCTCTTGCTGAAAATTCATTTACATAATGTTGTTCTGTTAAAGAACATGCTGGCCTTGAGGAATGAACTGCAAAAAGCAAGATTTCTTTACCGGAGCATTGAAAGATCGCTGCCCGACCTTGCCTTGTATGTTAGAAGCCATCCGAAATGCCATGATATCAAGGGGCTGATCGGGATTACCATGTTAAATCGGGGATACGATAAATTAAGTTTTGAAGCATTTCCCATAACCAGCACAGGGTACAAATGGTTAAAATGGATTAGTTTGATGCCGATCTATCTGTTATCGGTGACGAATCCGTTTAAAAACATGAAAAAGCATGTCCCCACTTACTTGTTTATGTCCAAGGATACGCTATTACAAAAACTTGTGTTGTTTACGCCTAGCGGCGAGCTCAAATCCAACATAAACCGTTCTTGATGATTTATTTTATTTGTTAGTCAAATTTTCAATTTTCTTGATATAATAAGTTGTACGTTCGATACAAGGAGCTGTAACTTCATTGAAATTAATCATCGCCGAAAAACCGGATCAAGGGGCCAAACTGGCCTCACCCTTTAAACATAAAAAACAGCAGGGCTTTATCGAAATATTCCCGAATCCGTTTTTTCCCGAAGGTGCGCTTGTCACTTGGGCTGTCGGTCATGTCTGTGAGTTGGTTCCTCCTGAAGCATATGATCCCGGCCTTAAAAGATGGAGCATCTCTTCTTTGCCGATCATCCCCGAGAAGTTCAAGCATCGGGTAGCTCCTTCCAAAGCCAAACAATTTCAAGTGATCAAAAGCCTGCTTCTTCGACCGGATGTTAAAGAAATCGTTCATGCCGGGGACGCCGGCAGGGAAGGGGAATATATCGTCCGTATTGCGGTTCAATTAAGCGGCGTCAAGAAGCCGATGAAACGGCTGTGGATCTCTTCATTGACCCCGAAGGCGGTAGAGCAGGGGTTTATGAACTTAAAGAGTGAAGAAGCCACCCGGCCGTTATACTACGAAGCGCTAAGCCGCTCTTGTGCGGATTGGCTTGTCGGAATGAACGGATCGAGGGTATACTCGTTGCTGTTTCAGCGGAGGGGCATCAGGGAGGTTTTCTCCACCGGGCGCGTACAAAGCCCTACACTTGCTCTTATCGTTGCGCGCGAGAAGGAAATTCGAAACTTTAAGCCTGAACCGTTCTGGGAACTGAAAGCCAAGTTTGTTACGAAAGATGCACGTTATGACGGAACGTGGTTCAAAGGCGAGCAGTCGAGGTTTACTACTAAAGAAGAAGCGGAATTGGTCAGACAGTTTTGTAAGGGCAAAGAGGCCCGTGTCGTTGATCTCGTGAAAGAACGAAAAGAATTTCAGCCGCCGCAGTTCTTTAATTTGTCATCTCTGCAGGCTGCGGCTAATCAAATATACAAGTATTCCCCTCAGAAAACTTTAAACGCATTGCAGCAGTTGTATTTGGATGGATTTATATCGTATCCACGGTCGGATTCCGCCTATGTAACGCCGGAAGAGGCCAAGCAGTTTCCTGATATACTTGCCAGGCTAAGCCGGCTGGATTCGTTCAAAAGCTATTTTCCGCTTCCTGTACAATCGATTGCCAATCATAAGCGCTTTGTAAATGCCGCCAAGGTCAGCGATCACTATGCTATTATTCCTACTGAGGTCATTCCGCAGCCCAGCCGATTAAAAGACGATGAGCGCAACTTGTATGAATTAATTGTCAAACGACTCATCGCGGCCCATTATGAAAAGGCGATTATCGATTATTCCCGTCTAACTACTTTAGTCGGCGGGCAGGAAACGTTCTTGACGAAGGGGAGGCAAATTGTTCAAGAAGGGTGGCGAACGGTGCTGTATGAACATGACTCGGGGGAAGAATCTGAACTTGAAGTCCTGCCTCCGCTGGTCGAAGGGGATACCGGAGCAGTAGAAGAACTGATGGTGAAAGAGGGTAAAACGCAAGCGCCTAAACGATATACTGAAGGTCAATTAATTACTTTAATGAAAACGGCAGGCAAGCATCTCGAAGATTCGGAGCTCGAAAAGGTGCTTGAACGAACGGAAGGTCTGGGGACGGAAGCCACCCGGGCAGGCATTATATCCGTGCTGAAGGAACGAAACTACATTGAAGTTAAAAAAAACTTGGTTTATGCCACAAACAAAGGTATGATGCTGGTTGAGGCCCTTGGTGACAGTATACTCGCTTCAGCAGAAATGACGGCGAAATGGGAGCAGCGTCTCCACGATATAGGACAGGGCAAAGCTTCGCCCCAATCGTTCATGGAGCAGGTCAGAAAATTATCTCAAAAGATCGTGCAAGACGCTCTGGAAAACGCGAGAACCTGGACCTTTACGGCTCAGCAATTAGAAGAAGGCAAACCGTTAAAACATACGGAAGCCGATTCCGAAGGCCTGGGTCCGTGCCCTAAATGCCAGAAGCCTGTTGTGGACAAGAAAAGTTTGTTTGGCTGCTCGGCCTATCCCCAGTGTAATTTTTCCTTTTCCAAGAAGGTGCTCGGCAAAACCATTTCTGAAACTCAAATCAAGAGATTTTTGAAGACGGGGAAAACGGCTTCGCTGAAAGGATTTAAAAAAGGAGATCGAATGTTCGAGGCAGCGCTGGTTTGGAACAAAGAGCAGCAGAAAGTGTCTTTTGAATTGAAGTGACTCCATAATCAGTTAGACGAAAGGTGGATCGGTCAAGATGAAAGAAATTCCTATTCCTTATGTTCGTGCGAATCAAACGGGGATTGTTTTACTTGTTGTTCTCGCCATTATATTTCAACAGCCCTTTCTAATCGCTGCGTTATGGGCGATACAAGTGATCGGCTTATGGCAGGGCGTACGCGCAAACCTGATTGTACAGCTGGCGGCGCCGCTGCTGCACGGCCGTATTGCCGGAGCTCAGACGGAAGCCGCAGAGCTGCAGCGGTTCAACAATTCGATTGCCGTGATATTATTGACCTTGTCTGTGGTTTCTTTCTGGCTGATGCCCGGCAGTTGGGTAGGCTATCTTTTTGCGGGAATGGTAGCCGCGGCGGCATTTGTCGCGATCTGCGGGTTCTGTGTCGGCTGTTTTTTATATTTCCAATTCAAGCAGCTCCGCAACAGATAAAGTGAAGTGATATGCAAACAGACCGGAGAGTGCCTGATCGGGCCTCCCGGTCTGTTTGTTGTTATTCGGGCAGAACATAGAAATAAACGGTAACGAAATGACAGATGCTGCCGGCCAGTACGAATATATGCCAGATCGCATGATGATAGCGGATTTTTCTCCATAAATAAAAGATGGTACCCAGCGTATACAGCAAGCCCCCTGCAACGAGCCAAACTATTCCCGCCTGAGCAAGCTCTTCTTGCAGCGGACCAAACGCGAACATCACAAGCCAGCCCATCGCGATATAAAATAGAGTGGAGAGCAGAATGAAGCGTTTGACAAAAAACAGCTTGAAAATAATCCCGGCGAGTGCTAATCCCCAAACGATCCCGAATAAGCTCCAACCCAGCGGACCACGCAGCGTCACGAGCAGGAATGGGGTATACGTGCCGGCAATCAGCACGAATATGGCGGCGTGGTCCATGATCGAGAAGATGTCGATCCACCGCTCTTGGCGGGCGCTGTGCAGCAAAGTAGAGGAGACGTAAAGCAAAATCAGCGAAACGCCGAAAACGGTAAAGCTGACGATGTGCCATACGCTGCCATTGCGTAAAGAATGGATCAGCAGCAGGACAAGGGCCGCCACGCTGAGGACGGCTCCGATTCCGTGGGTTACCGCGTTGGCGCGTTCTTCTTTCCAAGGATCGATGATCATTATCATTTCACTCCCATCGGAACATAGGGTCTCCGCCGATTCGTTCAAGGCCGGTCTAGCCAAAGCAGGAGACGTTGATTTCATTGTAACTCCAAACGGAACAAATGACCAATGATCAAATGCAGCGGGGAATCTTGATCCGGCACCCTTGCGGCGTTTGATTGCCCGCCTCATTCTTGAGCAGCCATAGCTCGGGGGTATCCCGGATCCCGGTGATATGCAGTTCAAACGATTCGACAGGGAACTGCTCTGAAGAAAGAACGACCCGATGCCCGTCGACTTGGTTCACGCGCACGGGGATTGCCGGTTCGCTTCCATGGCTCACATAACGGTAATGCTGGCCGCAGGAGGCCGTCCGTACGTCCACGCGTTTGTTGAATTCCAGCACGACGAGGCTTTGCTCGGGACGATGGGCGCGAACCGGCTGAGGTTTGTCCTCATACATCGGAAGCCCGATACTGTATTCGTATGCGGTCCAGAATTGATACCCGTGAGCTCCGGCGGCCGCCGCAAAACGTTCCATCCAGGCACGGCTGCGCCGCATCCGGCGAAGCGAACCGATATCGGTTTGCACACCGATCGGGATGGAAGCATGAGAAGCCCGGATATGGTCAATAAACGGTTTGTAATGCTTTATATAGTCGGGCTTCAGCCGTTCGCGCATCCAATCGGGCCAATGGGTTTGAAGGATATGCACGTCCGGACGCACTGTGCGGATCATAGCGGCGGCGTCAATGCCCTGGTATTCTCTAAGGGCTGGAACGGAATCGTCCCCCGCATTTACAGCAAGGGACCATGTCGCTATCCGTATCCCGGGATTGGTTTCCCGCACCCCGCCTGCGCCGTTGATGAGCTCGTTCAGGAAGCCGTTGACCGCCTGTACACGAAACTCCATCCACAGCAGGTAACGGGCACGGTCGGTTTTATAATAGGCGGGGGAGCCCGGGTAACGAAAGTCAGGCATTTCAGCTCCGCTGAACCTCTTGAACGCGGCTCTGGCCAAAGGACCGACATCCCCGTAAACCCCGCTGTCCAGACCGTTCCATTCCGGAAAATAGGGTTCCGCCACCTCGAAGCCGGTGAAAGGATGCCGGCTGATGAGACGGGAAACGGCGTTTTTTTTCCAAGCTAAATACTGGTGGCTGAACAGGGAGAACCGGTGGAATCCGTCATCTATTTTTTTCAGCAGCGTCATCTGCCAATCCTTCCAACCCGGGGGCAGGTGTCCGGTTCCATAGGCTCCGTTGCCAAGCACCATGGCCCACACCTCCAGGCCCCGATTGCGCAAAGCGGCAATAAGGCGTCCATTGACCTGGGTTTCGTTTGTTACAAAATAACGTACGGCCCGGAATCCGGCCAGCTCCAGCTCTGCCGCGACGCTATCCTCGGATCTGTCCAGATAATAAGCAAATGTTGGATCAATTTGGATGCTAGGCTGCAACTGATGGATGGCAGAGGGGGGTTGAGATTTTTTTCGGGGATCATATGTACGGATAAGCATGCCTCACTGCACCTCTTTCTCCGCTCGCCTTTTTTCTTATATTGTACGCTTCTATGCGTACGGTTTCCAATTTAGAATAAAAAAGGAGGGATAAACGAAGCGGGTCGGAATGGGCGGGACAACCAAACTAAGGTTGTAAAATTGACAGTATAAGACAGCGGGAGTACAATGTACCCTTGAAACGAAACCAAGAACGAAGGCAGAGTGAAGAATAATGAAGCAGCCTGTTTCTGTGCATATATTGACCGGATTTCTTGGAAGCGGCAAGACGACGCTGCTTACCCGGGCATTGGATTACTTCAAGCTCAACGGCAAAAAGCCGGCGGTGCTGATGAACGAGCTCGGGGATGTCAATCTGGACGGCATGATGGTCGATGAGGAAGTGCCTATGACGGAGATGCTTGGCGGTTGTATCTGCTGTACAATTCGCGGGGATTTGGGAATGGAGCTTAAACAGTTGATTCAGGACCATAAGCCGGATGTCGTATTCGTGGAGAGTACCGGAGCGGCCAACCCGATGGAAATGCTCGACGGAATTACGGATGCCTCCATGCTGACGGAGGTTGCGCTCCAATCGGTGATTACGGTGGTTGACGCCGCCCAGCTTGCAGAACGATCGATCAATCCGGCTGGAAGGACCTACCGGCTGATGGCCGACCAAATTCGCTGCGCAACAAGGGTTATTTTGAACAAAACGGATCTCATTCCTCCTTCCGAGCTTTTGCGCCTGGAAGCCGTCATTAGAGAGCTGAACCCTGTGGCTCCGATCATCCCGACCGTACGCTGCGAGATGGATCTAACTGTGCTGGATCATCCGGACGGCGGAGTGAAGGATCGGTATAAAGAGACCCAGGCCTGCCGGTGTGAAGAAGATCACGGCCATGACCGTCATGACACCGTCTGCGGGCATGAAGGGTCTCCGCCTCACCATCACAGCCACGACCATGTCATGGTATATACCCATTATTTTACCCGGCCGATTGACAGCGAACGCTTTGAGGAGCTTGTCGGCCGGCTGCCGCGCAACATTTATCGGGGCAAAGGGGTTCTATGGTTTACCGATACGGCCAGTCCATTCCTGTTTCAATATGCGTACCGCGAGATGGATTTTATCAAAATCGCGCCAAAAGAAAACGTTCCGAACGTTGCCGTGTTCATTGGCGAGCATTTCGACAAAACCGCTCTGGCAGAGCAGTTAACCGCGCTCGAAAACCGATGAATCTTGACTCACGGCGCGTATTCAGGCATTATTAATAGTATCCAGGCGCAAAACGGAGAGGTAGCTATGGCCATTCATGAGCATGACACGGAAACGACAATTGAAGAAATCTTAAAGGCAATGTCGGCAAAGGGCTGGCGCATTACCGACCAGCGGAAAAGTCTTGCCGGTCTGTTTGCCGAATCGAGAGGTTATTTGGCTCCCAAGGATGTCTATGAGTATATGAGACAGCAGTATCCTGGAGTGAGCTTTGATACGGTGTACCGCAACCTCCGGCTGTTAACCGAGATGGGAGTGCTGGAGCAAATTTATTTGAACGACGGATTGAAGTTCCGCGCCAGATGCGAGTCGCATCACCATCATCATCTCATATGCATCAGCTGCGAGAGGACGATTCCCTTTGAATTTTGTCCAATGAAGCAGATGGATGGCGTACCGACTGATTTTCAAGTGCTCAATCACCGGTTTGAAATATTGGGATACTGCGGCGACTGCACACCTGTGAATGCGAAGCAGCAATAACTTTTACTCAAATAGCATGAAAACTTCTCTGTCCGCAAAGGCAGAGTTTTTTTCGTTTGACAGTATATCGGGCAGGGTGCTATTATAGCGATAAAACACACTAAAAACATCGGAATAATATATTTTAGGAGATTTGTAAAAGGAGCGGAAGTCATCATGGAACATCATATTACGATACAAAGCGGGGAACAGGAGCTCGCGGCCACGCTTCACTACCCGGTATCGGGGAATAGGAACGGCAATTCTATAAATGAGAAGTACCCTATCATTATTATCGCTCACGGTTTTGTCGGAAGCAGGATTGGAGTAGACCGGTTATTCGTGCTTGCGGCCAGGGAATATGCGCGAAACGGATATATGGTGCTCCGATTCGACTACGGGGGCTGCGGTGAAAGCACAGGCGATTATGGAAGTGGCGGGCTCGATGCGATGATCGATCAAACGCGCTCCGTCCTTGACTATGCGCTCGATATCGATTGCGTAGATCCTCAAAAGGTGATTCTTCTGGGGCATAGCCTGGGTGGAGCCGTCGCCATACTGACCGCTGCCCGGGACAAAAGGGTCAAAACGCTTGTTCTTTGGGCTCCCGTTGCTTATCCTTTTAATGACATTGTAGGCATAACCGGCAAAAAGGCATACGAAGAAGCGGTAAAGCACGGTTCAACCGATTACCTCGGTTACTCGCTGAAGCCTATATTCTTCGAATCGCTGGCCAAGCATCAACCGTTCGAGCAACTGCGTAAATTCAGCGGCGATGTGTTCCTTGTCCACGGTACTGCAGACGAAGTAATTCCGGTCGATTACTGCTTCTTATACCAAAAGCTGTTCTGGCTCCGCAGTCAGGGACAATGCGATAAAGAAGTTATTTTTCAGGCGGATCATACCTTCAGCGGCGGTCAGGCGAAGGAGCAAGTCATTCATAAAACACGGGATTGGCTGCTCCAGATCGATAAACGCAAGAACGAATGGAACGATTGGGAGATTTGATTTATCCGATGCAAGCATCCTAATCGTCGCGTCTGCCGTAGCTTCTGGCATAATCGACCATCCGGCGATAAGCTGCGGGATCGAGTTTTTTTAAAGGATGATATTGGGGGTGGTTTGAATTCACCTCTTTTTTTAGTCATCAGCTCCAGGTTCTTCGGTGACAAGGGCAAGGTCTGGGGAACCAGAGGCTTCAGCTCCTTATTGGCTCTCAAATCATGGCACACACGGAGCTTTCCCTTGATCGTCTTGCTTTTATACTTTTTTTGTACGAATACATAGCGACCACCTCCTGATAGTGTATGTGTGCTGTAGTTAAAAAAAATTGTGTATTTGTGCATGCTTTGATAAACTTAGTCATAGTAAATCAGGTGAGGGGAGTGGCGGCTGTGGCGGAAAAATCGAAAAAATCGTACCAGGCCTTGGTGGATAACAAAATATTCATCGGCGGAGAGCAGGATGTGCAGTCGTTCATAGAAGAGGAAAAATGCGAGGTCATTGTCGATCTGAGGGCAGAATCGCCTGACGCGCAGCTGGATAAGGAAGGCGTAGTAAGAATCCATATCCCGTTGGTGGATAAAGAAGAGGGACAGGAAAAGTTTCTTAAACAAGCCGTTGATACGATCGTAAAGGAAGCCGAGGCGGGGAAAAAAGTGGCGTTTCACTGTGCGGCGGGACGCAGCAGAGCCGGAAGCGTAGCCATCGGCACCCTTCTTGCCCTCGGACTCAGCGACTCGGTGGATGATGCCGAGGCGCGGATTCAAGCCATCCGTCCGGAAGTCGTGGTTCATGAGAAGCTGAAGAAATCGGTGGCTGAGATCTTTCAACTGGATGATGCGAAAACCGAATAAAACGAAAATCAGAAGCGGTATTTCCCGAAAATGGGGAATACCGCTTTTTCTATATTTTGAACAGGAATAAAATCCCATAGTATTCCAATTGATTATGGTATATTCCATAATAATACATCCTATTATCAACATTCGATATGTTGTAAAACTGGAATCTCTATTATATAATGTTGAAGTTAATGAGAAAGGAGAATTGACCAATGTCAAAATATAAGGCGATTGCACTTATGCTGATGAGCTTGCTGCTGATCATCACTGCCTGCGGGACAAAGCCTGCTGCGACGACGGAACAAACAGGCGGAGGAGACCATTCATCCCAAACCGCGCAGCAAACACAATCAACGTTGGAGAAAATTAAGCAAGCCGGCAAAATCGTGGTCGGTACCAGCGCCGATTATCCTCCTTACGAATTTCATAAAGAGATTAACAAAAAAGATGAGATTGTCGGCTTTGACATCGAAATAGCCAAAGAGATTGCGAAGGATCTGGGAGTTGAGCTGGAGATCAGAGACATGAAATTCGAAGGACTGCTGGCAGCGCTGCAAGCCGGTAATGTGGATTTTGTGATTTCGGGGATGACGCCGTCTCCTGAGCGCATGAATGCTATTGATTTTACCAAAATATATTATACGGCTGTCCAAAAGGTTGTCGTTCGTGCAGAGGATAAAGATCGATTCAATACGATTGAATCCTTGAAGGGGATGAAAGTGGGGGCCCAGAAAGGCGCGACTCAGGAAAAGATCGTGAAAGAACAGATGCCAGGCTCTGAAGTGAAGCCGCTTGGCAAAATTTCCGACCTGATGATGGAATTGAAAAACAAAAAAATTGATGCTCTTGTAGTGGAACTGCCTGTTGCTGAGGCTTACCTGACGAAGAACAAGGATTTGGTTATCTCGGATATCAAGCTGGCTTCTGAGGACAGCGGTTCTGCGATTGCCGTCAAGAAGGGCAGATCCGACCTTGTGGAAGCGATGAACCAAACGTTGGACAGGCTGATTCAGGATAAATCGATTGATAAGATGGTTGCCGAAGCGAATGAGCTGGTGGAAGCACAGTAATTCGGCCTGGTCTATGAAAATGATCGGACAAAAACCTGAGCGGAGCGTTTTCCGGCGGGTTTTTGTTCGGTTATAGGCCGTGTACATAAATAAAAGGAGGGGAACGGATGGATTTTTCATTTTTGCCGACGTACTATATGTTTTTTATTAACGGGGCCAAAATGACATTGATATTGTCCTTTTTTACTGTCATTTTCGGGGTCATTCTCGGTATTGGCCTCGCGCTCATGCGCATGTCGCGTATTTATCCGCTGAAGATTTTTTCCGTGTCCTATATTGAATTTATCCGCGGGACGCCGCTGCTGGTGCAGGTGCTTTTGTTTTATTACGGTTTGCCCAAGCTGGGAATCAAGTTTCCCGAGCTTCCTTGGCTGGGGTCGGCCTTTCCCGACGTGGCGGCATGCATCCTTGCCCTGTCGTTTAACAGCGCCGCCTATGTGGCGGAGACGTTTCGTGCAGGGATTCAGGCGATTGACAAAGGTCAGATGGAGGCGGCCCGCTCGCTTGGGATGCCTCATGCGATGGCCATGCGCTATATTATTTTGCCCCAGGCGTTCCGCAATGTGCTGCCAGCGCTTGGCAACGAATTCATTACCATTATCAAAGACTCTTCCATCGTATCCGTCATCGGGGTGGCTGAACTGATGTACAGCGCAGATACAGTGAAGGGCAACACGTTCCAGCCGTTTGAGCCGTTAATCGTTGTTTCGATCGTTTATTTTATGATGACCTTTGTGTTGTCCAAGCTGCTCGGACTAGCTGAAAGGAGGCTGAGGACCTCTGATTAAAGTAACGGATTTGCATAAGGCTTTCGGGAATAACCGGGTGTTGAACGGTATCGATATCGACATCGGCCAAGGCGAAGTTGTCGTTGTCATCGGCCCCAGCGGGTCGGGCAAAAGCACGTTCTTACGCTGTTTGAACTTGCTGGAACAGCCGACCGGCGGAGATATTGAATTCGAAGGCACCTCGCTGTTCCGCAGCAAGCATGATATCAATCTGCTGCGTCAGCGGATGGGCATGGTATTCCAGCAGTTTAACCTGTTTCCGAATATGACGGTGCTGGAAAACATTACGTTAGCTCCGCGAAAGCTGAAGAAGATGAGCAATGATGAAGTGAACAAGGTCGCACGGGAGCTGCTGAGGCGAATCGGTTTAACCGATAAAGCGGACAGCTATCCGGGACAGCTGTCCGGCGGTCAAAAGCAGCGGATCGCCATCGCCAGGGCGCTTGCCATGTCCCCCAAGGTAATGCTGTTTGACGAACCTACGTCTGCGCTTGATCCGGAGATGGTGGGCGAGGTGCTCGATGTTATGAAAGAGCTGGCTGCCGAGGGAATGACCATGGTTGTCGTCACCCACGAAATGGGCTTTGCCCGAGAGGTTGGCACACGGTTGATCTTTATGGACGGCGGCAAAATCGTCGAGCAGGGCAAGCCTGTGGAAGTGTTCGCGAATCCACAGCATCCGCGGACGAAGGAATTCCTGAGAAAAGTGTTATGAATTTTGAATTTAAACGCACAAACAGAGGCAAATGAGTGAATGGAGCTGCTCATCTGTCTCTTTCTTGTTTCATGATGAATCCGTCAGCTCCCCTGGTGTCCGCTGCGAATGCTGCGTTCAAATTCTTCCCGGATGGAACGGAGCAGGTCGGGATTGACGATCACATCATATGCGGTAAAAGCCAGCACCTTGGCAGCCAGCAGCATGCCCTCGAAGGCACGCGGGAGCATCGCCAGATCGCGAAATTCTTTCGTATGCAGCATGTGGCGTTCATCCACTACCTTCACATAAGGATGAATGGTCGGACAATGGCGCGATACATTGCCCAGGTCAAGCGAACCGTGATCCTTGCCGGTTTCGATCATGTCCTCGGCAATGCCCATCGATGTTAAATTTTTCGTAAACAGGTCGGATAATACGCGGTTTGTGATTAATTCATCATATGAAAATTCATAGTTGGACCATTTCATCGTACATCCGGTTTGAAGGGCGGCTCCTTCGGCACAGCGAAGAACCTTCTGTACCACTTCATCGGTATAGGGTCGGTTTGCGGACCGGATGTAAAATTGTGCAGCCGCATAGTCCGGAATAATATTCGGAGCCTTGCCCCCTTCGGTAATGATGCCATGGATGCGGGCGTGGCTTCGCAGCTGCTGACGCAATGCCCCAATCGATTGAAACAACAGCAGAATCGCATCGAGCGCGTTAATGCCTTCATAAGGACTTGCCGCGGCATGAGCGGATTTACCGAAGTATTCGAATTGGATCGCGTCCATGGCGAGCGAGCTGCCGGATTTCTCATATGTATGATAAGGGTGCGCCATCATGGCGATATCGACATCATCGAACAACCCGGCGGCAGCCATGGGAACCTTTGCGCCTTTCGTTTCTTCTGCGGGTGTCCCATAGACGCGGATCGTGCCGCCGATCTCGTCAATTACCTCTTTTAAGCCGACAGCCGCGGCCAGTCCCATCACGGCAATCAAGTGATGCCCGCAAGCATGCCCAAGCTCTGGCAGCGCATCGTATTCACACAGAAAAGCGATTGTGGGGCCCGGTTTGACTGATACGTACGTGCCGATAAAGGCGGTGGGGAGATCGAGGACCGGAGATTGGATCTCGAAGCCATGCTCACGCAGTGCTTCCTTGAGCCGGGACGAGGCTTCCCATTCCTCGTTTCCGAGCTCCGGGTGCTCTCCGATATATTTGGACAGGCTGGTAAACGATTCACTATAACGGTCGATGACCGACGCGATTTGCTGCTTCATAAACGATGTCGCTCCTTTACTGATTCCCTAGTGTGAATCCATTATATATGAAGAGGGCGGAATAAAACAAAAAGATCCTGATGCAAAGGGCTTGCATCGGGATCTTGTTAACGATTTCATTTCAAAGCCGATTACTGAACATTTCTGCGGCTGTCGATAATTTGCTCTTCGAGCTGTCTTTTGATCTTGGCCATGGCGTTGACCTCGAGCTTATGATTATCCCGGAATCGGACGCCGGTAAGAGCCAGAGCTTCATTCAAAGTCAGTTCAACGGAAATCTTTTTCTCCTGCGGTTGTTGATGAGCATCATAATTCATGGTGCATCGCTCCTTTATTATCATTTGAGTGGTGCATCAAGAGAGTACATCAAGCAGGGGGTACAAGGTGCGTATATTGCTTAAACCCTTGATTTTCCTTGTTTTTAATATAACATATCATGTAATATTTATCAAGCCGAAGCACAATAAAGAGGCTCATTGATTTCATTCAACGGCCTCGGATTTATTGGAGTTTGTCCTTCATTCGTAAGAGTTGGATAGATAGAACGAGGCAATCGATCTGTTGGCTAAGCTCGACGACCTTGGGGTCTACAAAGCTTCCCGTCTTCTCGACCAGCACATAAAGCTGGCGCTGCATTCGTTCCATGCGGCGTTTCAATTCAGCTTCTTCCATGAATGTCCTATCACATCCTATAATTGATAGATACCGCTATTCCTTAGAGTATTATAATACGAGGTTAGCGTGAAAATTGTAATTTTTTGTCGAAAACTTTGTTAAATTTTTATGACAAATAACAAAATATGCATAAAAAAGTATTATTATGAAATCATAACCTTAAAATGGGAGGTGATGCGGGACATGGAAAACAAGAAAGCCAATAAGAGAAACAATCCTGATTTCAGAGAAAATAAATTTACGCAAGAGGGTACGATCGTAGAGCCGGACAAAGCGGCCACTCATCCGCCCAGTCTGAATGAGGTCCCAAAGGAAACGAATCCTCAATAGTAAAAAGCCGTTCGCCGAATGAATCTAAAGCTGTCCGAACTGCGGGCGGCTTTTTCCCGTTTTTTCAGGATTTATTATATTCCGTGAATGGATTATGATAAAGGTCAGGGAGGCTGAGAGGAATGAATAATGACTGGCTATGCAAGCTGATCGATTATCATTTTTGGGCGATCGATGCCTGGCTTGCGTATTTAAAACAAATGGAAGAGGACGTGCTGTATACGCCGGTTCCCGGTGTATTTCCTACGATTGGAGAAACACTGGCTCATTTGGCGGATGTCGACGGTTTGTGGTTATCCCGACTTCGGCAGATTCCTTATCCGATGGAAAGGAGCGAACAGCCATCCATCGAAGAGCTGAAGCAGCGGTTTGATCGGCTTCGGGCGGATTACAGCCTATTTTTGCAGAGGGTAAGTGCCGGGGACAGGATCACTTATTCCAATTCAAAGGGTGAAGTATTCTCCAATTCGATACTTGAAGTCGTCCAGCATTTATCGAATCATGGTACATATCACTTAGGCAATATCGCATCGATGATGCGGCATTGGAGTGTGTCCGGCGCTTCCACGGACTTCATCTATTACTTAAGGCTGGCTGAAGGTGAATGAAGGCGCGGTGGTTTTCGGGCCGGGGATCATGGTATAGTATTAGAGATTCATGTGAGTAAAGGAGAATCGGACGGATGATCATTGTACGAAGTTTGAGCAAAACCTTCCCACCCGATCACCGCGTACTGCAGCGTATCAGCTTTCAGGCGGACGAAGGCGATTTGATCGCCCTGCTTGGTGCCAGCGGAAGCGGCAAAACCACTTTTTTCCGGTGTCTGATGCTGAAGGAAAAATGGGATGAAGGCCAATATATTTATGATGGTAAAGATATTACCGGTTTGAATGCTTGGGAGAAATTTCAGCTGCGCAAGCAGTGGGTATATCTGGAGGAAAAACCGGGCTTAAATGAAAAAAAATCGGCTGTTAAAAATGTGCTTTCCGCGCTGCTGTTCAAAAAATCATGGTGGCGCTTTCTCACCAATACGGTATCGGAAGACGATCATATGGAAGCGATGGATTATTTGGATCGCGTGGGACTGCTTGACAAAGCCCACGAGCCTGTTGAAAAGCTGAGCGGCGGGGAGAAGCAGCGGGTAGCCATTTGTAAAGCGTTGATTAAAGGGGCAAGGGTGATCTTTGCAGATGAGCCGGTGTCCGGGCTGGACCCCGAGGCGGCAAGCCGCGTACTGGAGGATCTGCGGACGATCTGCCGCAAAAACAAGATTCTCGTCTTCTGCAGCCTTCATCAAGTTGAGCTCGCAGAGAAGTTTGCCACCAGGATTTGGGGATTGTCGGGGGGAAAGCTGGTTGTCGATATCGCCGGACGCCGTCTGACGCAGCGGGAAAAAGATCTTATTTTTAAATAAGCGCAAGGAAAAAAGGCCGCCTGTCCTTAAAGCCCGGGGCGACCTTTGGAATGATTCCAATGTTCAGGTTTGTTTCTTTGAAGCGATATGAGCGGCAATGCGTCCGCCGTGCAGACGTCCGGTTTCGATGAACACTTCATTGGCATTGGAGCCGGAAGCCGCTACTCCTGCAATGTACAGGCCAGGTACCGTCGTCTCCATCGTGTCCGGGTCGTGCTTCGGCACGCCGCCCGCCTCTATGTTTAATTCGGCGCCTGCTTTGGTCAGCAGGCTTCGATCCGGCCGAAAGCCGGTTAGGGCCAGCACAAAGTCATTGTCCAGCGTTTGCTCCTGCCCGTCCGTTACCACAGTGATCGTCGTCTCCGTAATGTGCGTTACACGTGAACGGAACATCATCCGGATTTTGCCTTTGCTTACCATACTTTCGAATATGGGCAGAACCCAAGGCTTAATGACGGAGGAATACGTTTCCCCGCGGTAAATGACCGTCACGCTTGCTCCTGCGCGAAGCAGCTCCATAGCCGCGTCGATCGCGGAGTTGCTTCCGCCGATGACGGCTACCCGGGTACCGGTATAAGGATGGGCTTCTCTGAAATAATGCGAGACATGGGGCAAATCCTCGCCTGGAATGCCCAGCATATTCGGAGAATCGAAGTACCCGGTGGCCACGACAACATAACGGGTCTGTACTTTGTCAGATGCGCCGAATTTGTTCTGTACGGTCAGCTCGAAGGTGCCGTCGGCTTGACGGGTGATTCCCGTTACCGTCTCATACGAGCGGATGCGCAGCTCACTGCGTTGGGCCACGTTCCGGTAATAGTTTAATGCTTCCAACCGGTAGGGTTTGTCATTCGGAGTGGAGAAAGGATACCCTCCGATTTCAAGCAGCTCCGGCGTACTGAAAAATTGCATATAAGTAGGGTATAAATAAATCGAATGCACAACGCATTCTTTCTCAATAACGAGCGGATTCAGACCGATTCTCTGCAGCTCAACAGCGGCGGACAAGCCGCAAGGACCCGCCCCGATCACAACGACTTCTTCCACAACAAACACCTCGCCTACCTGTAATTAAGGGTATGTACAGCAGTTCCCTTATCATAGTAACCGATTTGACCAGCGGTTTCCAGTTTGCATTGACCAAGCGGTGTTCCCGGGCCGGGCAACCTCATCTTTGATCCTTTTTGCGCTTATTTAGAGCACCCAACCGCTCTTATAGGCGGCCTTGCGTCCGATCCGGTTCAACCCGTGATTCGCGATTTCGGGGGCATGTCGCATTTTGTTCATATTTTTGGATTTGTGAGGTAAAAATGCAACTTTCTAGATGTATGCTGCGTATTACTGATTGTGCACATTTGTTTGAAGTTTGGAGGGAGCATCATGTTGGAGCTGTATTGGGGACTGCTTATTACTGGCGTATTATTTGCGCTAGTGACGGTTGTGTTCGGCGACCTGCTGAGCAGCGCGATAGACGGGATGTTCGATTGGATGTCCGGCGACGTGCTGCATTACTTGCAACCGATGGTGCTGTTTAGCGGTTTGACGGTACTCGGTGGCTCGGGCATTTTGCTTACGAAGTATTCCCCTTTGGCAGCTGCTGCAGTGTTGTTCCTATCTCTGCTGGCCGCCGTTCTGTCCGGGACATTGATCTTTTTCTTATACGTCAAGCCAATGCAAAACACCGAGAATTCGTTGGCTTTCTCCATGCAGGATTTGGTCGGAAGGATCGGGGAGGTGTCGGTGCCGATTCCGGCCCAAGGCTGCGGGGAGGTTGTGATGCAGATGGGCGGAGGCGTTACGAATCAGATTGCGGAAAGCTTTGACGGTAACTCGATTGAGGCGGGTGCCAGAGTAGTGACGGTGGAAGTGAAAGACGGCACGCTGTTTGTGACCCGTCTGGACGAACCCAAGTTGTAAAGGAGAGATGGGAATGGTATTAACTGAACTTTTGACAATTCCAATCATTGTTGTCGGTGTGATCGTCGTACTGGGGCTTGCGTTCTGGGCCCGGTACAAAACGGTAAGTCCGGATGAGGCGATGATCGTCACCGGATCGTTCCTCGGCAGCAAAAATGTATTGACGGACGATTCCGGACGCAAAATTAAAATTGTTCGCGGCGGCGGGTCTTTCATCCTTCCGGTATTTCAGCAAGCCGAATTTGTTTCGCTCTTATCACACAAATTGGACGTCTCCACCCCGGAGGTTTACACGGAGCAGGGCGTTCCGGTCATGGCCGACGGCGTTGCCATTATCAAAATCGGCGGATCCGTCGAAGATGTGGCAACAGCGGCGGAGCAGTTCTTGGGCAAGCCGACGGAAGCGTTGAAGGGGGAAGCGCAGGAAGTTCTGGAAGGGCACCTGCGGGCCATTCTGGGCTCGATGACGGTTGAAGAAGTGTACCGCAACCGCGACAAATTCGCGCAGGAGGTTCAAGGCGTAGCAGCCAAGGATTTGAAAAAAATGGGCCTCCAGATCGTTTCCTTTACCATTAAGGATTTACGGGATAAGCACGGTTATCTCGATGCGCTCGGGAAGCCCAGAATTGCCGCGGTCAAACGCGATGCGGAAATTGCCGAAGCGGAAGCCCTGCGGGATGCCAGGATTCAAAAGGCGCGTGCCGAGGAAGAAGGGCAGAAAGCGGAGCTGCTGCGAGATACGAACATTGCCGAAGCTTCAAAGGAAAAAGAGCTGAAGGTGGCTTCATTTAAAAAGGAGCAGGATACGGCACGCGCGGAAGCGGATCAAGCCTACCATATCCAGGAAGCCCGCGCCAGACAAAGCGTTGTCGAGGAGCAGATGCGAGTCGAGCTTGTTCGTAAAGAACGCGAAATTGATCTTGAAGGCAAAGAAATTTTGCGCCGCGAGAAGCAATATGATGCGGAAGTGAAGAAAAAAGCGGATGCCGATCGTTATGCAGTGATTCAGGCTGCGGAAGCTGAAAAGGCCAAGCAAATGGCGGAAGCGGATGCGAGACAATACCGCATCGAAGCCGAAGCGAGGGCGATGGCTGAGCAGAAGCGGCTCGAAGGTTTGGCTGTGGCGGATGCCGAACGGGCCAAAGGTACGGCTGAGGCGGAAGTCATCCGGCTCCGCGGTTTGGCCGAGGCGGAAGCGAAGGAGAAGCTTGCTCAGGCATTTGAGAAATTCGGTGAAGCCGCCGTACTCGATATCATCGTGAAGATGCTGCCGGAGCTTGCCGGAAAAGTGGCGGAGCCGTTGAAGTCCATCGACAAGCTCACCGTCGTCGATACAGGCAATGGCGAAGGTGCGGCGCGCGTCAGCAACTACGTCACGCAGCTGATGGCCACCGCTCCGGAGATGCTGAAGAACGTAAGCGGTATTGATTTGGAGAATTTGGTCAAACACTTAACGAAGCGTACGGAATCCAACGTTCCTGCCATCCAAGACGTTCCAGCCTCCGTACCGGATTCGAAACCACAACCATAGTCGGATTTACGCGCATTACTTTTTACTATATATTAACAGCATCATATCATGATGAAACGCTTAAAGGCAGCTATTACAGCTGCCTTCCTTTCATAACATATACGAATGCAGCTTCGCCGAAACGGTTTCGGGCGGAAGCTTTTTTATCTTTGGAGGGGGTAGAGCATGTCTAAGGCGATGCCCGTAGAAGCCAATTTGACGGAAGGTCCGATCGGCAAAAGCCTGCTGTTGTTCGCGATGCCGGTGCTGATGGGAAACGTGCTTCAATCATTGAACGGAACGATCAATGCCATTTGGGTTGGCAAATTTTTGGGTGAAAGCGCCTTTGCCGCTGCATCTAACGCCAACAACATCATGTTTTTCCTCTTGAGCTTAGTCTTTGGCGTCGGAATGGCCTCGACCATTCTCATCGGACAGAGCGTAGGGGCCCGTGACGAGGTGCAGGCCAAACGCGTGGTCGGTACCAGCGCCTTGTTTTTTTTGTCGATGGCTCTGCTGATCACCATGGCAGGAGTAGGACTTAGCGCCTCGATTTTGGAGTGGATGCAAACTCCCGTTGATGCGATGACCTATGCCTTGGGTTACCTGCGTATCATTTTTATCGGTATCCCGTTCATGTTTTTCTTTAATTTCATCATGATGATATTACGCGGGGCGGGGGATGCGAAAACGCCATTCTATTTTTTACTGCTTGCCGTATTCCTGGATATCGTGCTCAATCCGCTTTTTATTTTCGGGTTAGGTCCCATACCCCGTATGGAGACAGCAGGCGCAGCGACCGCCACGGTCATTGCTCAATTCGTCAGCTTGTGCGGATTGCTCTTTTATCTGTACCGCAAAAAGCATTTTCTGCGGTTGACCGGGGCCGATCGGCATTACTTGCGGTTCGACAGCCAAATCCTTGGATCGCTGGTGAAGAAGGGAGTTCCCATGGGTCTTCAGTTGATGTTCGTTTCCACCAGCGCCATTGCCATTGTCAATCTGGTCAACAGCTTCGGTTCTGTGGCTACGGCGGCGTTTGGCGCCGCCATGCAGCTGTCTACCTATATCCAAATGCCCGCTATGGCTATCGGTAGTGCGGTATCCGCTTTCGCCGCGCAAAATATCGGTGCCGGCAAGTGGGATCGGGTGCATAAGACGACGTTATTGGGGATACTGCTTAATTTTATGATGACGGGGATGCTGGTGGCGCTCATTTATGTATTCAACCGGCAAGCGCTGCAGCTGTTCCTTCAGGACGAGGCTGCGATAGCTATAGGGATGAATATTAATCATATCACACTGTGGGCTTTTATTCTGTTCGGGATTACCTTCGTCCTTTCAGGTGTCGTCCGTTCAACAGGGGCGGTGATGATTCCGTTGATTACGACATTCCTGGCGCTGTGGTGTATCCGCGTCCCGCTGGCCTATTATCTTGGCCGACAGTACGGATTGGATGCGCTGTGGTGGAGCTTTCCGATCGGATTTTTCGCAGGGATTCTGCTGTCAGCAGGCTACTATATTTGGGGAAACTGGAAGAGCGCCAGCATGCTGGATAAGAAGAAGGCCATAGAGTAATAAGCATCCTCTTGCGTATAACGCAGGAGGATTTTTTATTGTGAACATAATGAACAAAATGGTCTAAATGGGGTTTATTCAACTTATGATCATAAGCTATACGAATGAAAACGCTTGATGCTACAATGACAAAGCAATATGGAAAGCGCTATCATATCGAAAAAGCATATCAGGGAGGTCCTCAAAAATGATGTTAAAAACACTGTCTCGTCGTTCCTGGAAAATGGTACTGGCTGGCGTAATGGCCGTTAGCTTGACTGCATGCGGAAGCGGCTCGGGCACGCCGCAAGCAAGTGAAGGTGGTTCCAAAACCCCCGCGGCATCGAAATATCCGGAAAAGCCGATCATCGTGGTGGCTCCTTCCGGCGCAGGCGGAGGTTGGGACAGGACGGCGAGATCCATAGTCAAAGTGCTTGGCGAAAACAAAATGATCGGCCAATCGATGACGGTGGAGAACAAACCGGGAGGCGGAGGAACGGTATTCATGGCGGAATATGCCACCAAAGATGTGAAAAACAATTACAAGCTGTTCGTCAGCTCTCCTCCGATCCTGATCAACAACTTGAAGAAGGAAGGCAACAGCTCATTCGGCTATAAAGATACTACACCGCTTGCTCAATTGACGAAGGACTACGGAGCTATTGTGGTGTCGGCCGACTCCAAATTTCAGGATATGAAATCTGTTATGGATGCGTTAAAGGCCGATCCGGCGAAGGTGACGATTGCCGGCGGTTCCGCACCGGGATCCATGGACCATTTGGTTGCCGTACTGCCCGCATTTAAATCCGGTATCGATCCGAAACAAGTGAAATATGTGTCTTATGATGGAGGCGGAGAAGCCATGACGGCGCTGCTGGGTAAAAACGCCGACGTCATCGCTACCGATGCTTCCAGTGTAGGCGAATATCTGAAGGCCGGAAAAATCCGGGTGTTGGCCATTGCTTCTCCCGAACGCCTGGGCGGTCTTCTGAAAGATGTTCCGACGCTTAAAGAACAGGGAATCGATGCGGAGTTCAATATCTGGCGCGGTATTTTCGGACCGAAAGAGATGAGCCCGGATGCCCTTGCGTACTGGGACGCAAAGCTGAAAGAACTGAACGATTCGGAAGCCTGGAATAAAGAGCTTCAAGCGAATACCTGGGAAAAAGACTACAAAAACTCCAGCGATTTTAAAGCCTTCCTGGATCAGCAGGAGTCGCTTATTAAAGAGATGCTGACCGCATTGGATATGGCGAAATAAATAAGAAAAGAAATTCATCGATAAGAAGAATGAGACAGCCTGGATCAACGGCTGCTCTCTTCTTCGATCTTTTGGATGGTGCGGGGAGGAAAACACCTATGAACAAAACGTTTGACCGCTCGGCAGGCATTGTATTTTTAGCGATTGGCGCGGCGTTTGCCTTGGGCAGCCGGTCCATATCTTCCAGCGCCTACGGAAGCAACGTCGGGCCATCTATTTTTCCGTTAATTTTAGGCATTATTCTAATGCTGCTTAGTGCAAGATTGATTTATGAAGCCGTCAAATATCCGGCTGCCCAAGATCGTTCTTCAAAGCCTAAGCTTGACTATAAGCGTTTCGGTATTATATTATCCGCAACGATTTTATACGGTCTTTCTATGGAACATATCGGGTACGTCATCAGTACATTTTTATTTTTACTCATCGGGTTCCAAACAATGAAGCGCGACCGGTGGATTTCGGCCATCATTGTATCAGCGCTTTGCTCAGGCGGGGTTTATTATTTATTCGTCGTCGTGCTTCAGGGTACGCTGCCGGGATTCCCTGCTTGGCTGGGACTATAACAGGAGAGCGGCACCTTAGGAGGGAAACATTATGAGCACAATGCAATATTTAATGGACGGCTTTATCACTGCTTTTGCATGGCACAATCTGCTCTTCGCTTTCTTTGGCGTTCTTATCGGCACATCGGTAGGGGTTCTGCCCGGCATCGGACCGATGAGCGGCGTAGCGCTGCTGATCCCTATCACTTCGTCGATTACAGGAGGCATGCCTCCGGATGAAGCGGCAGTAAGCTCGATCATCCTTTTGGCGGGCGTATATTACGGCGCGATGTACGGAGGATCGACGACTTCGATACTGCTGAATACGCCAGGGGAGTCATCATCTGTCGTAACCGCCATCGACGGTTACCAAATGGCCAAACAAGGCCGGGCCGGAGCCGCATTAGCCATCGCGGCGATCGGTTCGTTCGTAGCAGGGATGTTCGCATTGATCGGTCTGATCTTCCTGGCACAACCGCTGTCTGCGGTTGCGATTCGATTCGGGCCTGCCGAATATTTCTCATTAATGATCCTTGGCTTATGTGCAGTTAGCGGTTTAGCCGGAAAATCGATGACCAAGGCCATGATCATGACGATTCTCGGACTATTGCTCGCAACCATCGGTATAGACAATGTATCCGGCGTGGCACGTTTTACGTTCGAACTTCCGGTGTTATATCAAGGTCTGGAATTTCTGACCGTGGCTGTAGGGCTTTTCGCACTGGGAGAAGTGTTCAAGACGATTTTGGAACGGGAGTCCAACGATGGCACCCTTGCCAAAATCAACCGTATCCTGCCGACGAAACAGGACATGAAAGACAGTGCGATGCCCATGGTCCGTTCATCGCTGCTCGGTTTTTTCATCGGCATATTGCCGGGCGCAGGCGCAACACTGGCATCCTTTTTCTCTTATATTATGGAGAAAAAGGTAAGCAAACATCCCGAGAAATTCGGCAAAGGCGCCATTGAAGGCGTAGCTGCACCGGAAACGGCAAATAACGCAGCTGCCGGAGGCGCAATGATTCCGCTGCTGACGCTGGGCATTCCGGGGTCCGGAACGACGGCCATTCTGATGGGCGCATTAATCATGTACAATGTTCAGCCGGGTCCTCTGCTGTTTGAAGAGCATCCCGGAGTGGCTTGGGGCCTGATCGCAAGTATGTTTATCGGTAATCTCATGCTGCTTATTTTAAACATGCCGCTGGTTAGAGTGTTCGCAAAAATTATCGAAACGCCGCCGAAGTATTTGATTCCGGGCATCGTCGCGATTTCGGTGTTCGGTGTCTATGCCGTACAAGCGTCGGTATTTGATTTGATGCTCTTGGTCGGATGCGGACTAGCCGGTTATTGCCTGTCTCGCAATGACTTCCCGTTGGCACCGCTGGTGCTGGGTCTCGTTCTCGGTCCAATGATCGAGAACAATATGCGGCGGGCGCTTACGGGCTCCAATGGCGATTTTATGATTTTCCTGCAGAAGCCGCTTTCTCTGGTATTCCTTCTGCTTGCGCTTCTTTGGATTACGATTCCTCTGCTGCTCAAGATGCGCGGCAAAAAAGTGCTTGTCAACGAAGAAGGATAATCGTATTCTGCTTTTCCGTCCCTTCACTGACTTTAACATCAGTGAGGGGATTTGTTTCGTTCATCGGCTGAATATTGTATGCTAATAATATTATGATCTGCGGAGGGAGAACGAAACGAAAGTGAGGCTGCAAACCAAGCTCATCGTACTCATCTGTTCGCTGCTGTTCACGGTGCTTGTTCTTTTAAGCGTCGTTATTGAATATATGGTGACTTCCTTGTTGAAGGATCAAATCGGCACAAGAGCCTTAAAGGTAGCCGAATCGGTGGCCTCGATTCCGGAAATCAGATATGCTTTCGACTTGCCGGATCCGTCATCCGTCATTCAGCCGATAGCGGAGGACATCCGCTCCAAAACAGGGGCTGAATTCATCGTCATCGGCAACCGAGATGGAATACGCTATTCCCATCCGTACCCCGACCGGATCGGCAAGGAAATGGTCGGGGGAGATAACGGGCCGGTACTGCAGGGGATGTCGATCATTTCTGAAGCCGAAGGCTCGCTTGGCCCTTCGCTGCGGGGCAAAGTACCGATTCACTCCGACAATGGAGATGTGATCGGCATCGTTTCTATCGGTTTTATGATCGATGATATTAATCAATGGGATGACGTCTACCAGCGACAGATTTTTATCATCGCCATTGGCGCGTTGCTGGTTGCGCTAATTGGGGCGGTGATGATCGCCAGAGGGGTCCGCCGATCCATTCACGGATTGGAGCCGGAAGAAATCGGCGCTCTTTATATGGAGAAGAAAGCGATACTCGAATCGATCCGCGAGGCGCTGCTGGCGATAGACAGCAGCGGGCGGATCACCATGGCCAACCAGCAGACACTGCACATCCTTGGTCTGAAGGACGATGCAGAATTGCTGGGAAAACCGATTCAGGACGTCGTACCGACCACCCGGCTGCTGGAGGTCATCCGTACGGGGCAATCCCATTTTGACGAAATGATGCTGATCAACGGACAAGAGGTTGTAGTCAACAGAGTTCCTGTCTTCAACCGGAAACAGGAGGTCATAGGTGCTGTGGCCAGCTTCCGGAATAAGTCCGAATTGTTTCGTTTGGCTGAAGAGCTGTCTCAGGTCAAACGATTTGCAGAAGGACTGAGGGCGCAAACGCACGAATATTCCAATAAGCTTTATGTCATCTCGGGTTTGATTCAGCTCGAATCGTATCAAGAGGCGGTTGAGATGATCTCAAGAGAATCCGACGTCCATCAAAACCTGATTCAGTTCATCATGCGTGAAATTCCCGACCCGGTTATTGGCGGACTTCTCATCGGCAAATATAACCGGGCGCAAGAGTTGAAAATTCAATTTGAAATCGACCGGGAGAGTTCTTTCAGGGATGTACCCGGATGGATTGACAAGGATCTGCTGGTAACCATCATCGGGAATCTGGCGGACAATGCCATGGAAGCTCATCTTGAGCATTCGATCGACGAAGAGAAAAAAGTCACCCTATTTTTGAGCGATCTGGGTGATGATTTAATGATCGAATGTGAAGATAACGGGCCGGGAATCCCGCCGCATTGGTCCGACAGCATATTTGAGAGGGGAGTATCCAGCAAAGAGGGCGAGCACAGGGGCATTGGACTTTCCTTGGTGAAGCACGCTGTGCAAAGGCTTGGAGGAACGATACAGCATGAGCCGTCCGCAGATCACGGAACGATTTTTTTCGTCGTTATTCCTAAACGGAACCCCAATGCAGTCCCCGCAGGCACAGCTTTCGTTACGAAGGAGTGATTTTGGATGGAGAATGAGATGGAGGGACGGTGTCCGATTCAAGTCCTGATTATTGAGGACGATGAACGCATTGCGGAAATCAACCGGCGCTTTGTCGAGAAGGTCGAGGGATTCTCCGTCATCGGAATGGCTACCGATGAGACGCAGGTGGTAGAAATGCTGCAGGTATTGGAGCCGGATCTGGTGCTGCTCGATATTTATTTTCCCGAAACAAACGGACTCGAGCTTCTCCGGATGATCGGACAAGAATTCAGACAAACGGATGTGATTATGATCACCGCGGCCAAGGAAGTAGATGCCGTTCGGGAAGCGATCCGTGGGGGCGTTTTTGATTATATCATGAAGCCTGTTCTGTTTAACCGGATGCGGGAAACCCTGCTGCGTTACCAGACCTTTTACCATACGATCCGTCAGCTTCGGCGGGAAAACGCCCATATCAGTCAGGACGAGATCGATCGCCTGCTTCAAGGCCCGGGAAAAAAAGAAGCACAGGTGGTCGGCGTTTCCCTTCCGAAAGGCATCGACAAGCTTACGCTGGATAAAATCATCGGAGCGATAGCCGAGGCCGACGCACCTTTAACCGCTGAACAAACGGCAAAACTGGTTGGCGTAAGCAGGTCCACCGCCCGTCGATATCTTGAGCATCTGGTTGTCGAAAATAAGCTGAGAGCGGACCTGTCCTACGGAGACGTCGGGCGACCGGAGCGAGTCTATCGAAAGTCTATAAATTAATTACATTAATCATTTAGGACAATAAGTATTTTTTTGCCAAAATGGAAAGCAATTGTATGCCGGCTGAAGGGATCGGTCCCGTTCATTGATGTCGCGCAGCACCAGCTCGTAGAATGCGCACGTCGGGATCTAGTCGTTTCGGCAAAACGAGCCGTTCGCCCGTTTTGCCGAAAGGAACTGTCCACAGGGGTTAGTACTAACATCCCGTTTTGTGGTATGCTAGTTTCATGGCATTATCCAGTATCTTATTCATACGTTCAGGCGATTCCGCAGCAGAAATACGAGGAGGAAGGAACGATGAACGAAAACTTTATTAAGATCAAGGCGCTCGAGGGCGACCTGAAGCTATCCCACAAGAAGCGCGATTTCGGTCTAACGGTATCCACCAAGGAATTGATTTTTCAAAAGCCTCATGCGAATTACCATATTATGCTGGAGGATATCATCAGCATCACTCCGTTTGAACTCCCTGCGGGCTCCCGTCCGGTTCGGCTAAGCACCAGCAAGTCTGTCGGAAGCGAGACCGCAAATATTCAGTCAGGCATGCAGCATTACCGGGTGTATGTAAGAGAAGCGGTGCTGCATAACCGCAGCGGCATCTTCAAGCTGGGCTCGTCCCAATTTATTCTGCCCATTCTGCACGATTTGGTGATAGCCATATCCAAGTACGGCGGATTGGAACCCATCTCGTAATATGGTTTAAATACCAAATACCCTGCAAAGGCATGGCTGCCGCTGCAGGGTATTTTCTTTATTCGGAATTTATTCGCTTGATTCGTTCATCAGCTTCAGCTTTTCCAGCAGTTTAAAGAAGAGGCTGATCAGAATGGCCAGGACAGTCGCGAGCGCCATCCCTTTGAGCGAAAAACTGCCGATCGTCAGGGTGGCTCCGCTGATTCCGATCACAAGGACAATGCTCGTCAAAATCAGATTGCTGGCTTTGGAGTAATCCACTTTGGTTTCGACCAGCATTCGAACTCCGGAGGCCGCGATGACGCCGAACAAGAGGAGAGATACGCCGCCCATGACCGGAACGGGGATGGTACGGATGATTTCGGTGAGCTTGCCGAAAAACGAAAGAATAATGGCAATGACCGCAGCTCCTCCAATCACCCAAGTAGAGTATACGCGGGATATGGCCAAAACGCCGATGTTCTCGCCGTATGTCGTATTCGGCGTGGAGCCGACGAAGCCGGAGAGGATCGTCGAAATCCCGTTGCCGAGCAAGGAACGATCCAGTCCCGGGTCTTTCGATAAGTCTTTTCCGACGATGTTGCCGGTCACAATCAGATGCCCGATATGCTCTGCTATAACGACAAGCGCGGCCGGTGCAATAATGATGATGGCCGAGAGGTTAAACTGCGGGAAATAAAAGTGCGGCGCTGCAACGATATCCGCTTCCGCAACTGCTCCAAATTGAACAAAGCCCATAAACCAAGCGAGAATGTAGCCGCAGATAATGCCGACAAGAATCGGAATGATCTTCAGAAAGCCCCGGAATACAACGGAGCCTACAATCGTAATGAGCAATGTGAAGGAAGAGACGATGATCGCTTTAGGATCAGGCGACCATTCCGCAACGTCAGCCGGTTTGATGAAGCCTGCCATTTCGGCAGCTACCGGTACCAGCTCCAGTCCGATAACGGTGACGATGGCACCCATGGCTGCAGGCGGAAAAACGATGTCCAACCAGCGGGTTCCCACTCTGCTGATTAATAAAGCAACCAAGGTGAAAATAATCCCGGATGCAATAAATCCTCCAAGAGCCGCTTCATAAGGCAGCCCCGCTGACAAAACAGCAAATACAGGAGACAAAAAGGCAAAACTGGAGCCGAGATAGGCCGGTATTTTCCCTTTGCAAAGCCAAAGATACAGCAATGTTCCGATTCCGTTCATCAGCAGTATCGTGGCCGGGTCCACTTCAAACAGGAAGGGGACAAGCACGGTTGCGCCGAACATGGCGAATAAATGCTGGAGACTGAGCGGCAAGCTCTGCAGCAGCGGCAGGCGCTCATGAACCCCGATTTCTTTAGGTTGCTTCAAAACAATACACTCCTTGACGGTCCTGGTTAATGTACAAACACCTCAACTATCTTATCAAATTTCGGCCAAAATGCCATCCTTTTTTTGCACCTTGGCACTCCAAGGCTGTATTTAGCGGTTCATTCTCTTTATGGGTTGAAAATCGATCCGATATTCGACGTTAATCTTCATTCTGGGCCAATAAGAAGACCATTCTTTATTGCTTATAGGCCGGGAAAAGGGACGAAGGGTAAGTTTCCCCACCCCTATAGGGTCAACATTCCATTTTTGTAATTGATTCAGAAACATGATCGTATGCTTTTTCATAAAAGTTTCTATCTCTTCATTAAGGCTCAAATAGTCTTCCGTTATAGACATATTTTTGTCCCCGCGGTATTCTTCGATTCTTCCTTGCAGATTCACCTGGATGGACATGGCCGAGAAATCCTTATTAAAATGAATTTGTGTTTTGGAGCGAACCTGACCTATACTTACAGCTAAATCGGGTATAGAAAGGTTTTTGAGGTAGTAATCGTTGCTGATCAATTGAAAAATTTGATCATATAGCTTGTCGATGCTTCCTACAAGCTTGTCCTCTTGAAAAAAAGCTGTTCCTTTATATATGAAATTGTCTTTACCAACCTTGAATACAGGCAGGAAAGGATCCGTGTAGGGAGAGTACAGTCGATTTTTGAATTCATGTAAATTCACGATGCTCATTTCACCTTGATGCCTATCCTCGTAATGCTTGAACATGCGATAAAGAAAAAAATCAAGGTGGGCTTGCTTGTTTATCTGGCCCTTGATGTAGTCTTCAAAACTTCCCTCTACTACGGCCACATAAAGGCGTTGAGAAATATCGGGATCGTTTAACAATGTATCTATAAGGGTGAGAGTTCCTTTTTTGGCAAGATTTTTATTGATTAATACCATCCGAAGCTGACCGGATTTAAACTCCCGATAATAAATTAAATTAAATTCCTTTCCCCCTTGCTTGAGCAGTTTCACCTGCTTACTCAGCAGACGCTTTTTTTCATTGATTAACGGAGGAACCAATGTACTGATTTTTAGCATTCCTTCTTCACCTTCATTGAAAGACCAAAAAACCACAGGGGCTATTTCTTCAATCGTATTGTTCTCTACAAACGGTGAACATCCCGTTGTGAACAACAGAGCTATTAGCAAACACCTCTTGATCCGCATCATCATACTTAGACACGCCCCTTTAATTTGCCGGCAACCACAAGGATGGCCGGAACCAGTAAGTAGGATAATGCACTCAAGCATACCTCCAGGATGAGTCCGATGCTATGCTCGGTTCCTTCCTGCCAGAATGACACATTGGCGATGAGCAAACATAGACAAATGAACATACAACTAGCATAAAAGCCCGTTCGGGTAGGCGGCTTATCCTGCTTCCCGAGCATGATTCGGGTAGCTCCGTAAAAAAAGAGAATAAAGATGGCAGCGACGAATACGAAATGAAAGAGGTTAAAGGAAATCAAAATCATATCGATCCGCTCAAACACAGGGGATTCCAGATAACGGATCATATTCACTACCGGAAACTCACTTTTGCTCAAATAATTGGAGCCATAAAAAAATAAAGCGGCTGCAAATATAATGACATATTCCAGAACGGAAAGCGCATTCGCGGCGAATACATATCTAAACAGCTTAGGGCCTTTGTCCAGCCATGGAAGCAAACAAACCAAGTATTCGGGACCTGACAAAGCCGACCATATGAACAACAAGCCTTTCCAGGAGTCCATGGACCAGTTTGTCGGTATGAGGGGATATAGATCGTAAAGCGAAGCAACCGGCGGTATGAAAAAAGGAACAAAAAATAAAATGATCCAAAATGAAGCTAGAAAAGTGATCACAACAAATCGTATTACTTTTTCCATTCCCGTAACGGCTAAATAGCAGCTAATGGAAAAAGCAAACAAAATCAACCAATATATGTTCATAGAGGGGAAAACGAAATAATGGATCACTTCCACATAACTGAGTGTGATCACCGTAATTTTGACTAGAATGAGAACCCAACCGACCAAAGCAAACATACGAACCGTCCGTTCGCCAAAAAGCTGAACAAAGCCGTGATAATCCTTTGGAGACGTATCCGAGGAGAACCATTTGGAAAGAAGGGTCAGATTGATTTGTGATAATATACCCATGACAATGATCCCCCAAATCATATAGGAATGAATCAAATACATGGGAAGCATTAAAGCAAAGTAAAGCAGCTGCAACCGGTTTACGATAAGCATGGCATATATACCGCCATTGGCGGACGATTTTTCAAATATGGAAAATTCTCTCAAATGATCATCTCCTCCGCCAATATCGCCGTTTATCCAAAGGCTTCAACGAATCAGGACGGGTTTTCATATATGGCAAGGGCCCTCGAATAAAAAGATCCATCCATTCTCCCGCGTGAAATGGAGCTACAGGTGAAAAGTAAGGTTGTTTAAGTGAAGTAAGCCCATTCAGATGGATAAGTAAAGCGATGAACCCTATCGCTATTCCAAAAATCCCGAGAAAGGCTGAAAGCACAAGTAAAATAAACTGGATGAGCGTGTTTGATTTGGTCATCAGATAATTGGGAACCAAAAAAGAAGCAATCGACGAAATCCCGACTAACACGATTAACACTTTACTGGCGAATCCCGCTTGTACTGCGGCTTGTCCTATCACGATACCTCCAATGACTCCCAAGGTCTGACCCGATTTCGTCGGCATCCGCAAGCTGGCCTCTTTGATGATCTCCAGGGTGATCAGCATCAGAAACGATTCCCAAAAGGGGGTAAACGGCAATTTACTTCTGGACTCCAGCAGAACGAAAAGAATTTGCAGCGGCAGCATCTGATAATGATGGGTAGATAGCGCCACATAGAGCGGGATCAATGTGATGGCTAGAAAAAAGCTCAAATATCGGATGCACCGAAAAAAGCTGGCCACCATCCAGCGGTTGATATAATCCTCGGGGGATTGAAAAAGATGAAAAAAAGTAATGGGCGCGATAATCGCAAACGGTGTATTGTCTACCAGGATAATCAATTTGCCAAGCCCTAAAGAATAAGCGCATGCATCCGGCCTGTCGGTTTGCATATACTGTGGAAAGACGCTGTGCGTATGATCATCCATGAAAGCGGTCACGTTGGATGACTCAAGGATCAAATCAAAATCGATATTGGATAATTTGCTTCTTGTAGTGGAAATAAATTCAGGATTGGTCAAACCTTCAACATAGATCATAACGATCTTTGTTTTACTTAGATAACCTATGGAAAACATCTCTGTCTTTAGTTTTGCTATGGGCATGCGTCTGCGAAGCATGGTGATATTTTGCTCTATTTGTTCGCTGAAGCTATCTTTTGGACCATAGATAATGGTTTCCGTCTCCGAAGGTTCTATAGCTCGACTTAACGGATTCTGAAGAGGAACAGACCACCATTGATTAATGGATGAATCATGTACAAGGACGAAACCTTGTAAAAGCAGATTATGCGCCTCGAGTAACGTACCTACAGCCGACGCATTGATGTCTGCAATACAATCATAGACTGTCTCCTGGGAACAACGATAGATCGGTTCGATAATGGCTTCATTCAAACGTCCTTGGTCGATCAACGTTCTTATGTATACAATATCTACCTTCTGGTCTCGGGTTGTTTGCCGTTCAATGAATTCCGCATCATACATGTTATCCAGCATTTGTCTTAAGGCATCGATGGTTAGAACCGTTTCCTGAAGATCGTCAGGTTGCTCATGAACGTTTCTGCCCGCAGCCCTTTTCCAAAATTTGAACATAGCATCTCACCTAAAGAATTTATTGTCTTTCCATTTATGTGAAGATTATTTCATTTACCGGATTTATTATGAACCGTTGGACTTCATTTCATCCAAAGCAAAAATTACGCATCAATGAATAGAGCAATCCTTTCATTTTCCAACGTTAATTTTTTTATAAATGGAAAGTCGTTATTAGAATCCAATGAGAACCGGTTTTTGAACAAATAGGACACAAAGACCAAAATGACCAAAAGAACCAATATGGTCGAAAGATTGTATTCTTTCTTTAATCCCACTATGATGAGTCTATAACTGAAAACGCTTACTGTAAGCGATTTTCTTTATAAAATGTATAGGGGGAATTCCATGTGAAGAAAAAATCGTTTGGCGGTATTCTGGCAACGGCTTTATTGGCGGTAGCTGTAGCCGGGTGCGGCTCGGCCCCAGCCTCGAAAGGCCCTTCGGGCGGTGGTGCTGCTGCGCCTGTTAAAGAAGAACCGAAATACCCAACGAAGCAAATTGAAATCACCGTACCCTTTGCGGCTGGCGGCGGAACGGATATTTTCGCAAGAGCCATGAGTGATTATTTGAGCAAGGAATGGGGCCAGCCGGTGATTGTCGTTAACAAACCGGGTGCAGGCGGTGCAACAGGCACTCAAGCGGTTTTGAAGCAAGGATCGAAGGACGGATATTCCGTAGTGACTCAGAGTGTTTCCGCTGTAACGGGATTATTGGCAGGTGTTCCGAACTTGCCGTTCACAATTGATGATTATCAGTTTATTGCGAAAACGACCAATGACCCGCTGGCTTTTGTCGTGAAGGCCGACGCTCCCTGGAACACAATTGAAGAGCTGAATGACTGGGTCAAGAAAAATCCGGACAAGCTTACCTTTGCAAGCAATGGTCCTACGGCCATCGCAACCTTCGGCGTCATCCAGTGGCTGGATAGCATCGGCGGAGATTTTTCCAAAGCTAAGCTGATCGTCACCAATGGCGCTGGCGATGCGCTTCCCAAGGTTGCCGGCGGGCACATCACCCTTGGCGTTCAAGGGGTAAGTGAAGTCAATAATCTGGTTAAGGCAGGCAAGCTGAAAATACTGGCTATCGCCTCGGATAAACGCAGCGAATTCTTCCCGGATGCTCCGACTATGGAGGAAAAAGGGATAAAGGGAATCACCGCATCGTTCTGGGTAGGGGTTGCTATGCCGAAAGGCGTTCCGGATTATGTTGTGAAGAAATGGGAAACCACCATTGAAAAAATGCAGCAGGATCCTGCGTTCCAGGAAAAGCTGAAGTCGATGAGCGTTCAAGGCGCATATTTGAATGCTGCTGATTATGAAAAATACGTAAAAGAAGAAACGGAACTCTTCACGAAAATTGTAAAAGATAAGGGACTCATCAAGTAATCGATAGGAAAAACAATCTCCTCCTTTTGTTGGTAAACCGACAGAAGGAGGAGATTGCAAGGTAACGGGTCAAATCCAAACAGAAGGGGGAGAGTACATGCTGTCTGATCGTGTTGGGGGCATCATCAGCATTATATTCGGGAGCATCGCAATGTCGGAAGCGATTCGCTTGTTTCCGGCACGAATGGATACATTCGTCGGGGATCATACGATGCCGGGGATTGTTGGCGGCGCATTAATCTTGTTAGGTCTGCTGTTGGTTTTCTTTGTAAAGGGTGAAAGCTTTAAGGTAGAATTTCCGGACCGTGTTATCATGAAAAGCATGCTTCTCGCCTTAGGTTTATTGTTCGCTTATTGGTTTGCCATTCAATATTTGGGCTATGTGATCAGTACTTTATTGGTTTCTATAGGTTTGTTTAAAGTGCTTGGTTTTTTCAGTTTGGCCAAATCGGCGATTTACGCAACGATTTTAACTACGATTTTTTATTTCCTTTTCATTTTTTGGCTCGGAATGCCATTCCCGACGGGAATATTCAATATATAAAGAAGGGGTGAAACATGAACAATGGAAGCATTAAACATGCTTTTACACGGATTTGCAGAAGCGGTTACACCCCTTAACCTTGCGATGGCCATATTGGGCGCACTTGTAGGAACGTTAGTCGGGATGCTGCCGGGTCTCGGACCTACTTCCGCCATCGCCATTTTGCTGCCTTTAACAACGGTGCTCGGCCCGGTAGAAGGAATTATCATGTTAGCGGGAATCTATTATGGAGCCATGTATGGCGGCTCAACGACGGCGATTCTGCTTAACATTCCAGGAGAGGTTTCATCGGTGCCGACCTGTTTGGACGGTTATCCGCTGGCCAAGCAGGGAAAAGGCGGTCCGGCGCTCGGCATCGCTGCAATCGGTTCTTTCGTGGCCGGAACCATGGGGGTGATCGGACTTGTCTTCTTTGCTCCGATCCTTGCAGACCAGGCGTTAAAGTTCGGTCCGCCGGAATATTTTGCATTGATGTTGTTGGCGCTTACGGTCATTGTAAACTTGGCGGGCAATTCCATTATTAAGGGATTAATCATGGGACTCTTCGGTTATTTGTTCTCCATGGGGGGAATGGGGCCTTCCGGAGGTCAGATGCGGTTTACGTTTGGAAGCGATACGTTATCGGCTGGCATTGATATGATCAGCGTCATTATCGGGCTATTCGCCATCACCGAGGTCATTAAGGGGATGGAAGAAAGGAGCGGCGCCATTGCTCCGGGCAAAATCGGCAGCGTATATCCGAGTTTTGCGGACCTGAAGAAAAGTTACAAAGCGATGTTCCGGGGAGGATTTATCGGTTTTGTCCTCGGCTTATTACCCGGATGCTCCACTGCGGTTACGACCTTTCTGGCTTATGACGTAGAAAAGAAAGTGTCCAAGCACCCGGAACAATTCGGCAAAGGGGCGATTGAAGGGGTGGCAGCACCGGAGTCGGCCAACAATGCGACCAGCTCTTCCGGCTTTATCCCGCTTTTTGCTCTGGGTATTCCCAGTTCTCCGCCGCTTGCCGTTCTGCTCGCCGGCTTGATGATCTACGGACTTCAGCCGGGGCCGGTTTTGTTCGAACAAAGCGGAGGCTTCGTTTGGACGATTATCGCGAGTATGTTTATCGGTAATGTGATGCTGCTTGTACTCAATTTGCCGTTAGTTGGATTATGGGCAAAACTGACTACCGTACCATACGGTGTGATGGCTCCTGTTATCCTCGTATTAAGTATTATTGGGGCTTATACGGTAAGAAATAGTTTGTTCGATGTGTTCATGGCATTAGTTTTCGGCGCAGTCGGATACTTCTTGCAAAAATACCGTTGGCCGGTGGTTCCTCTGATCTTATGCTTTATTCTTGGGCCGATGTTCGAGCAGTCCTTTGTTCAATCCATGTCGATGTCGTCAGGCGATTTCTCCATTTTCTTTACACGTCCGATATCGTTGAGCATTCTGATCATGGCGTTCGTACTTCTCTTTGTTTCGCTGATCCTGATCCGGCGTACCAAACAACGGGTAAAAGCCGCGGTCGGTTCTGAGGTGGATATTTCCGGATAGATCTGCACAAATATAATAAACTTCAAAAAAAGGGAATTCACTACCTGAAGGACTTGGTTATCCAATTGATTTAACCATCTCAAGAAGGTTGAATTCCCATTTTTTTTGAGTTAAACAGGATGGTGCCTAATGTTCAAAAAAGCATGGAGTTCTATCATCTCATTGGATCGGAATAACCGTAAGCAGACGTTCGTTATAACGAAGAAAAACCCGATGAAATCCGTCGGTATGAAATTGTTTTTGATCTTTTTTGCCAGCGTTGTCGTTTTGGTTGTCGCCATGGGAGCGTCATCGTATTTTATTTCCAAAAACGTGATTCAGGAAAAGGTAGCAGATGCGTCGTTACAGACGATTGTTCAAACCAGCCGCAAGCTCGATATTTTGTACAATTCGTTTGAGGATATTTTCAAACAGGCATTGTTCGACAGCGATTTAAAATTACTCATTCTCAAGTATTATTCGGCGCCTGAAGGTTCTTTCGATCAGATGGAAATCGGCAGCCAAATCATAGCACAGATATCCGCATTATCCAACGCCGATACGATGTATGCCATCAGTCTGCTTGACAAGAACGGAAAAGCGATCGTTACAACAGGGAACCCGCCGAATACGGAGGTTACCGATACGGATTGGTTTAAAAAAGTATCGTCTGCCGCTGAGGGCGTTCCGGTTTGGCTGGAAACCCGAAACGACGGTTTTTTCGGAACACAAGGGGTGAAATCCTTTGCGCTAGCCGGTATCCTGCCGGATATTTCAGGCGGTCAGGATCATGCGATAGTGCTGTTTGAATACAAGTACAGCGTATTTCAGAATGAAATGAATGACGTGAAGATGGGGGAAACCGGATTCGCTGCGATTGTCAGCCCGGATCACCGAATGGTGTATGATCCTAATGAAGAGCTTGTAGGTTCCGGTTCCAAGGTGGCCGTCAATTTGGATCAGGCTCAATATTCCGATATTGTGGTTGATCCGTCGGGCGAAAGTCAACTCGTTGTATATCAGCAGTCGTCAAAAACAGGCTGGTATACGCTTGGAAGCGTTCCGATGAATGAATTGTTGGCGGAAACCAAAAAAATCTCCGGAATAACGGTTTTGATGACATTGATTGCGGCATTGGTGGCTTGCGGCATCGGGTATCTGGTTGTTCGGATCATTGCCCGTCCGTTGGTCGAACTCCGAAACCTGATGAAGGAAGGGGAACGGGGAAATCTTGTCGTTCGCTGTACAGTGAACAGCCGGGATGAAATCGGCGAGCTTGCACAAAGCTTTAACCAGATGATGGAACAAATCACGTTATTGGTCCAGCAAACGAATCGCTCCGCCCAAGAGGTGTTGTCCACCTCAAGCGAACTTTCAGAGGCTGCCAGGAAAACGGCGGCATCGGCCAAAGAAATTGCCGTGGCTACAGAAGAAATCGCCGGTGGAGCCGGCAGCTTAGCGGTCGAGGCCGAACGCGGAAGCGACATCATACAAACGATCGGCAAGCAAATGGAGCAGGTTGTTGAGGTTAATAAAGATATGGTCAACTCAGCGACACAGGTGCAGCAAGCTAGTAAACAAGGAACGGAATATATGGTCGAGCTGATCTCCAAGACGAACTCTACCGAACAAATGACTCGTTCCCTAATTGAAAAAGTGGATCATTTAAAGGAAAGCACGCGTTCCATTCGAAAAATATTGGATGTATTACATAATGTAACCAAGCAAACCAACATCTTGTCGCTCAATGCTGCGATTGAAGCGGCAAGAGCCGGAGCCGCAGGCAAGGGATTCATGGTCGTGGCTGACGAAATCCGCAAGCTGGCGGATCAATCCAAACAATCCATCGACGTGGTAGGGCAGATCATCGAGACGATTCAAAGCGAAATCGATGAGACGGTATCGGTGCTGTCGACCGCTTATCCGTTGTTCCAAGAACAGATCGCATCCGTCAAGGAAGCGGATACGCTGTTCAATCAGGTGCAGGAGCACATGGACGGCTTTGTTCAGAAGCTGACGGACGTATCTTTATCGATCAACCGACTGGATGAATCGCAATACGCGCTCAGCGCTGCGATTCATAATGTCAGTGCTGTAGCAGAGCAGTCGTCGGCAACGACGGAGGAGGTCGCATCACTCAGTCATGGGCAGACCCATATCAGCGAGGAACTCGTCAGGTTGTCCGAGAAGCTTGAGAGCTTGTCCGATTCATTGGAGGCGGCTTTAACGAAATTCCGGGTTTAAGGGCTCCTGAGCATGCGAAGCCGGGAGGTTCATGGGATTCAGACATTGACTTCGTTGAGGGCATTCATTACATTTATACCTATACTGATGCCGACAGAAAAAGAAGGTGAAATGAATGGAGTCCTATTCCGTCGAGAAGCCCATGCCCTATTATGATCAACTGTACCATGCGATCAAAAAAATGATTTTTGACGGTATATACAAACCGGGAGACCGAATTGTGGAGTCCAGGCTGGCCAAGGAAATGAATGTCAGCAGAAGTCCGATCCGGGAAGCGATCCGGGCCCTGGAAAAAGAAGGGTTGGTCATCATTGACGACAAATCGCGGATCATCGTTTATAAGCCGACGGTAAAGGACGTTGAGGATATTTATCAATGCCGTATGGCGCTTGAGGCGCTTGCTGTCCGTGTGGCTGTTCAAAAAGCGACGGATGAGGAATTGAAGCAGATCGAAGAGACGCTGAGGTTAACCAAATCAAAAATTGAACAGCCCCATGGATACGATAAGGACGAAGTGATCCGGTTAAACGAACAATACCATCATCTGATTATCCGGTTCAGCCGGAATGACCGTTTACAAAAACAATTAAACGACTTGAGATCCTTGATGTTTCTATACCGGATCATGAATTTCCAGGGCGAAGCCCGCGATTGGACGATTTATAACCAGCACGCGGAAATCTATGAGTATATGAAGCAGCGTAACGAAGAAGAAGCGTCAAGCGCCATGATACGCCACTTGACGGCCGATTATCAGCATTTGATTCAAGTTCTCGGAAATTCCGGCGGGTCACTTTAAAAAAACTACGGCGGCATGAATAACTAACAGGATCTTCCTAACGGTTTGTCGAAGTAATTA
>NZ_JALJRM010000021.1:0-92007 GCF_024519685.1 Paenibacillus sp. Pae15
ACCCTCGCGCGTTGCGTAAAGGGCTGGCTCGCTATGTCCAATTTTACAATGAGGAACGCCCGCACCAGTCACTCGGCGAAGCGCGCCCCATTCAGTTCTACGCCCATGAAGTAAGGCAAATCGCATCCTAAATACCGGAAGGAGGACATAACTTATTTTCTAAAAAATCATGTCTTGACTTTGGGGAGCATTACAAACGTCCTCACCAGTCCCTCGGCGAAACAAGGCCCGTACAATTCTACGCCCACGAAGTAAAGCAAATCGCATCCTAATCAATGGAAGGAGAACATAACTTATTTCTCAAAAAATCGTGTCTTGACATTGGGGAGCATTACAGATTGTCAGCGAAATCGGCGTTAAATAAGTACTACTTTGTAAGGATATTAGAAAGATTTAATTGATTTTTATTGATTCGATGATATACAAATAAATTTATAAATCTTGCCTATAAATTGTGAAGGTTCTACTTCAGACATAGGTTGGTTACCCATCATGTTCGCTAAGGCAAACTCCTCTAAACCTTCAATGGATCCTGAAAGCTTAGCGGATGCCGCTAGATGGTCATCAATATAAAGTTCAATATTGTCCGCCTTTTTCTTCAAGGTTACTATGCTTCGTTTACCAGTGGGAAGGAGAGTATTGCTGTCCATGACAAACTTCGTCGCTTTGTCGTTTACTCTAATTTCAGCTTGGACCCTTTGGTCTGGTGTTATCCATAATCTAATGAACGGTCCTGTCTCCGGTTGCTGAGAGCTGATCCGTCCTAACAATTGAGAATGTTTAATTTTTTGGGAAGCAGGCAAAAAATCAATGGACATTTCAAAATCTGTTAGCTTTGTAAGACTTAAGTGGCCAAAAATCCCACCAAGACTTTCTTGAGTAGTCAAGCTGTCATTGTTGATCTTTGAACTCCCCCATAAATTAGGCGTAATCCCTGTTGCAATATCCTTATTATTTTTAGAGAAATCCAATCTTACGGCATCAAAAGCATTTCTGCCATCTTGCGGAGGTTTGCCGACTTCTAAATATCCCCACCCGGAAGGAACCGCTGTGTCTGAACCAGGGTCGGAGTTATGCGCATAATATATACGATCTTTCTCCGAAGCGATAGTTTGCTCTAGAAATACTGGGTTAAATATTTTGGCTTGTGAATTTCTGGTTTGCCAAGGTTCAATGGGCTCTACCAAAGCTATTGCGGGGGAGGCAGCTTTCATTGTGTTTGAATTCAGTTCCACCAAAGCAACTCTCTGCTTCTTGCCGTCCCAGCCAGCAAATGATACATATACGCGGGATTCATGAAAAAATATGGCAGCGTCTGCTTCCTCTAATGCATGCCAAGGTGCCTGTCCAAGCTCGCTAAAAATAGGACCTAAATCAGTCCATGGACCATACGGAGTATCGGCTCTAGCTATCCCGGCCATTTTCGTGTTGATATCTTTATAGGTGGCATAATATTTTTGATCCAAAGGACTTTTTCTCACATGCCAATCAGCTAGATTAGGGAGAGCAGCATCCCGATAGCTGTAAGGACCTGCTGCATTTGAAGAAGTAAAATGTTGAGTTGTTTTTGTTGGTGGATGATAAACCCAAACATGCCATACTCCCTTTTCGTCTTTATAAGCTGTTGGGTAACGTCCGTTAATTGTCATATCATCTGTTGAACTAGAAAGCTCTTCGATGGTCTTGGCGCTTCGATGCTTGGTAGAGGATTTATCATCGTAAAATAGGTGGTACATCCCGTCTTCATAAAGAAGGTCGAATTCGTTAATTCCTGTAGGAAGGGTAAATAATTCTGGACTAAGTGCTCCTCCTCTTAGGTGATCTGTCAAACTAGCATTTTCAGAAGGTTTATAAGGGTTAGAGAGTAAATAAACTCCCAAGCCGCATATAAAAGCTATAACAATGAAAAAAACAAGAACAACAGACCGATACTTCATCAAAATACTCTCCCATTATTGATAATATAATTTGCAAATATAAGTCGTATATTAATTCTTCCACTATAATTGGATGGACATTGTTATCATACAATAAAATCACTGGAAAACCTATATAAAGAACATCACCTTGTCTGCATAATTGTCCAACCCTCCACATAGACATGTTATCAAGATCAGTTTGATTATGTCGTGGAGGGGATGAAGCTATGCGGCGGTTCACGTGGGTGGTGGCCCTTGTGATGGTTTGCTTGAGCTTGGTGGTCAGCGGATGCGGCCTGATAGGGAAGAAGGATGCGGGATCGGTTGTTAAGGATTTGGATGGGGTAAGAAGCAAGCTGCAAAGTTACCACGGCAAGGGGAAGATGACGCTCAATACGGGGCAGGAGCCGCAGGAGTACGACGTTGAGGTTTGCTACCTGGAGCCTTCTTATTACCGGATTGTGTTGACGAATGCCAAGAAGGACATTACGCAGATTGTGCTTCGCAATGATGATGGGGTGTTCGTGCTGACGCCGCATTTGAACAAGAGCTTCCGCTTCCAGAGCGATTGGCCGGAAAATCAGGGACAAGTTTATTTGTACCAGTCGCTTGTGGACAGCATTCTGATGGATAATGAGCGCCAATTTACGTCCGATGAGAAGTCGTATGTATTTGATGTGGTGGCGAACTACCAGAACGGGTCGCTTGCGCGGCAGAAGGTGTGGCTTGATAAGAGAAATTATGCGCCGCAGCATGTGGAAGTGTCGGATGCGAATGCAAATGTTTTGGTGATCGTGAAGTTTGATGTATTTGAATTCGGTACGAAGTTTGAAAAGGATCATTTTGATATGCAGCGTAATATGACCGGTTGGAACCTGATGACGCAGCCGACGATAGTACATCATGACGATGCGAACGCCGGTGCGGCGGAAGAGGGAACGACAGGTGAGAGCAAAGGCGCCGCGGCGAACGGAACCGGGGCAAAAGGTACGGCTGCGGGTGAGAAAACGGATGCGGCCAAGCAGCAGTCGTTCGGTATTATTGAGCCGAACTATATGCCGAGCGGGGTGAAGAAGCAGGATGTGACGGAGCTGACGCTGGGTGATGATAAAGCTGTAATGCTTCGGTACTCGGGGACTTATAATTACACGCTGTTGGAATCGCGGCCTGTGACGAAAACGGTGACCAATATGCCGGGGGACATCCTGGACCTGGGCTTTACGCTCGGTGTTGTAACGGGGGATGCCAAAAAAACGCTGACCTGGACATATGATGGGGTAGAGTTCCGGTTGTCGACCGCAGATCTGCCAGAAACGGAAATGATTAAGATTGCGCAAGCCGTTCAAGGAGAAATGGGGAAATAACACCTCTATGGCCTATTGGAGTATGGCCCTGCAGGAAAAATTTCTGCGGGGCTATGATTGGCTATCGCCGCTAAAAGGGTAGAATGAGGCTTAAGCATTTGAATTTTCAGTCTCCAAGCGGAGTGGTGGTTTTCTAGGATATCCAATGTAAAATCGTGGAGTTGAGCTCTTGCTTGATTTCGGCGAAGCGATCGTTGATTCCGGCAGAACTCCCTTTTGGCAGCCTGTTAAAATTTGAAGCTCTACCTGTGTTTCTTTCCGAAGGTCTGGGGCGAGTAAACGGAAATTTTGTTTTTGGAATCTTTCCCAAACTGTTAAAAATCCGTGATATCGTTGACAGGACAAGGGTATACGGATTAACATAGTTCTAGTCATTAGGGAAGCTCTTCCCCAAATGGGGTGGCTTCCCTTGCTTTTGTGAGACTTGAGAAGAAGGTGGACCTAGTGGATTCGTTTTACCGGCCGACGCGGGTAGAAATTTCGCTTGATGCACTGCGTCACAACCTGGAGGAGTTTCGAAGAGTACTTCCTGAGCATGTAAGCATGATGGCTGTCGTCAAAGCGGACGCCTATGGCCACGGCGCCGTAGAGGTTTGCAGGGAGGCGCTTAGCAGCGGTGTGAAGTATATTGCTGTAGCTTTTTTGGACGAGGGCCTGGAGCTGAGGCAAGCGGGAATAACAGCGCCGATCCTGGTGTTGGGTTATACGCCGCCTGAAGGGCTGGAGACGGCCTGGGAGAACGATATTACGCTAAATGTTTACACGCATGAGCTGTTGGATGCTTGGGAGCGTTTGGGGCCCAGGGAGCGTCCGCTGAACATTCATATTAAGATTGACTCCGGCATGAACCGGCTCGGGTTGACTGAAGAGCATGAAGCGATTGAACTGATTGAACGGGCGATGCGGATACCCGGGCTGCGGGTGGAAGGGCTGTTCACCCATTATGCTTGCGCAGACGAGACGGATAAAAGCTATACGCTGGAGCAGTACGGTCGCTTTGAACGGGTGGTGGAGCATTTTCACCGTCAAGGAATCCGGTTCCCCTGGGTGCATGCGGGCAACAGTGCCGCGGCGATCGATACGCCGAATTTGACGTATAATATGGTACGGCTCGGGATCAGCATGTACGGCTTGTACCCTTCGGAGGAGGTCAATCAGCAAATCATTGAGCTTCAGCCGGTACTAAGCATCAAATCGGCCGTAGTCATGGTCAAAAAGGTGCCTCCCGGCGCAGGTGTTAGCTATGGCGCGATTTACCGGACAGAGGGCGAAGAAACAATCGCTACGCTGCCGATCGGGTATGCGGATGGATTCTCGCGAATACTGACGGGCAAGGCGCAGGTGCTGATCAAAGGACAGCGTGTGCCGATCGTGGGCAGAATTTGTATGGATCAATGTATGATGAATGTGACGGGTCTTGCCGATATATCTGTCGAAGAAGAAGTCGTCATTCTGGGAAGCCAGGGAGAAGAGCGAATCACGGCGGAGGAGCATGCTCAGTGGCTTGGAACCATCAATTACGAAGTCATCTGCATGATCTCGCACCGCGTTCCGCGAGTTTATATCAAAGAGGGGCGCGTCTCGCATACGGTCAATCCGCTGCTCCGGCATAGGTGGGAGCGGACAGAGTAAGGGGTTCATTTTTCCAAAGGTTTTTTTCTCCGGGTTGAGAGGATTTTCATGTTTTTCCGCGAATATGTATACTAATAGTCTGTGGACGCCAAACGGTATAGCATATTTGCTATACCTTGTGCATATATTGATTTTGTATATTTTTACTGGGATGTTGCCATAATGGAAATAGGTGTTTGTATGTTTTTGGGGGTGTATGTTGGTGGCGGGTGCGCATAATACGAAGCGAATCATGATCAGCTTGCCGGATTACTTGCTGAAGGAAGTCGACCATCTGGTGGAAAAGGAAAATTCCAACCGCAGCGAGTTTATCCGTCAGGCAATGAAGCTGTATTTGATTGAGCGAAAAAAGAGGCATTTGCGCGATTCCATGCAGCGCGGCTATATGGAAATGGCTAAGATCAACCTACACATAGCCTCGGAAGCATTTCAGGCGGAGGAAGAAGCGGATGGCACGCTTGACCGTCTTGTAAGCGGGGTGTGACGATTGATTGTCAAACGTGGCGATGTCTTTTTCGCGGATCTCTCACCGGTCGTGGGTTCCGAGCAGGGCGGCATTCGTCCTGTTCTGATCATTCAGAATGATATTGGCAATCGCTTCAGCCCCACGGTGATCGTGGCAGCGATTACAGCACAGATTCAGAAGGCCAAGCTGCCGACGCACGTGGAGATTGACGCGGAAGCGCACGGTTTTGACAGGGATTCGGTCATTCTGCTAGAACAAATCCGGACCATTGACAAGCAGCGGTTAACGGATAAAATCACGCACTTGGATGAAGAAACCATGCGCAAGGTCGACGAGGCTTTGCAAATCAGCGTAGGACTAATTGAGTTTTAAAAGGTGCTGGCGAGGCGGGGGTGCGTGTGCCCTCGTTTTTTCGTTGTTGGCATATGGAGAGGAGAAACTTTGGATGGCACAAGAGCAAACGGTACAAGCGGAGAATGAACAATCTAAGGCAGAGCTGACCGCAGAGATGAAGTCGGCGATTCAGGAGCGGATTGTGAAGCAGATCGCTTCGGAGCTTCAAATTGCGGTAAGCCGGGTGAAAACGACCGTTGGGCTTTTGGATGAGGGGAATACCATTCCTTTTATCGCACGGTACCGTAAGGAAATGACGGGAGAGCTCGATGAAAATCAACTGCGTGACATTGAGGAGCGGCTGACGTATCTTCGCAATCTGGAGGACCGGAAGCTGGAGGTTGTCCGTTTGATCGACGAGCAGGGAAAGCTGACCGACGAGCTGCGGACTGCCATTGAACAGTCGGTGAAGCTGCAGGAGGTTGAAGATCTGTATCGGCCTTACCGTCAAAAACGCAAGACGCGGGCAAGCGTGGCCAAGGAGAAGGGCCTGGAACCGCTGGCGGAGTGGATTTTGGCTCAGCCCAAGCAGGGCGAGCTGCTGTCGGAAGCGGCGGGCTATATTAGTGAGGAGAAGGGCGTGCAGACGGCTGAGGAAGCCGTTCAGGGCGCTATGGATATCATTGCCGAGCAAATCGCGGATGACGCGAAAATCCGGGCTTGGGTACGCCGCTACACGTTTGAGCAGGGTGTGCTTCGTACGGAAGCGAAAGACGCTCAGCAGGAGTCCGTCTATGAGATGTACTACAGCTATCAGGAGCCGGTTCGCAAACTGCCGCCTCACCGTATTCTGGCGGTAAACCGCGGGGAGCGGGAGGAAGTGCTGAAGGTGACGCTGGATGTGCCTGTGGAGCGTATCCATGAATATATAGCGAAGCAAATCATCCAAGGACCTTCTGTGGTTCAGGATACGCTGCAGGCCGTCATTGAGGATGCGTATAAAAGGCTGATATCCTCATCGATTGAGCGGGAAGTGCGTAACGAGATGACGGAGAAAGCGGAGGAAAAAGCGATCGAGGTGTTCGCGGAGAACCTGCGCAACCTGCTTCTGCAGCCGCCGGTTAAAGGCAAGGTGGTGCTCGGCGTGGACCCCGCTTACCGGACAGGCTGTAAGCTTGCGGTAGTGGACGATACGGGCAAATTGCTCGAAATCGCCGTTACTTATCCGACACCTCCAAACAATAAGGTGGCGGAAGCGAAGGTCATCTTCGGGCGGCTGATCGACAAGTACGGTGTAGAATTGATCGTTATCGGCAACGGAACGGCTTCCCGTGAAACGGAGCAGTTCGTAGCCGAACTGATTGGCGAACTGAAGGGACGGAAGCTGCAGTATTTGATTGTCAGCGAGGCTGGGGCGAGCGTGTACTCGGCGTCGAAGCTGGCGCAGACGGAGTTCCCTGATCTGGACGTGGCGGAACGCAGTGCGATTTCGATTGCCCGGAGGGTCCAGGATCCGTTGGCGGAGCTTGTCAAAATCGAGCCGAAAGCGATCGGCGTTGGGCAGTACCAGCACGACGTTACGCAAAAAAGGCTTGATGAAAGCCTGACCTTCGTTGTCGAGTCCGTGGTGAACCATGTGGGAGTAGATGTGAATACGGCATCCCCGGCGCTGCTGTCCTATGTGTCGGGTGTGAACAGTACACTGGCCAAAAACATCGTGAAATACCGCGATGAGAACGGGAAATTCGAGAGCCGGAAGCAGCTGCAGAAGGTGCCGCGGCTTGGGGCGAAGGCATTCGAGCAGTGCGCGGGCTTTCTGCGTATCCCGGATGGCGCTAATCCGCTGGATAATACGCCGATCCATCCCGAGTCGTACGAGGTGGTGGATAAGCTGTTCCGCGAGCTGAAGCTGGAGCTGTCGCAGCTTGGCACCGCCGAACTGAAAGAAATTCTCGGCAGGCTGGAACCCGAGGAGTTGGCCTTAAAGCTGGATGTCGGGGTACCGACGCTTCGCGACATTCTCGATTCTCTGCAGCGGCCGGGACGCGACCCGCGGGAGGAGCTTCCTGCTCCGATTTTCCGCACCGATGTGCTGCAGATCGAGGATTTGGCTCCGGGCATGGAACTGAAGGGGACCGTCCGTAACGTGATCGATTTCGGCGCGTTCGTCGATATCGGAATTAAGAACGACGGGCTTGTTCACATTTCCCAGATGAGCGATTCCTTCGTAAAGCATCCGATGGATGTCGTTTCCGTAGGCGATGTAGTGACGGTGTGGGTGCTTAACGTGGATGTGAAAAAAGGCCGCGTCGGTTTGACGATGAAAAAGCCTTCTTAAGCAAATAATAGAGCATAGGCCGGAGGCAAGGGGCTTCGCTTGGTTGACATGGCGAGGCGAGTCCCTTTCGACTGGCATATGCTCTATTCGCATTGGTGTGGAGATGTTCAATGAAGCTGGGATTCCGTATAATGCGCGTCTTGTCTGCGTGTCCGGTAAAAGAACCAGCAATCGTTAAGTAAACGGATTTGCCGGTGGTTTTTGTTGTAAAAGGCGCGCATCAGTTGGTTGCATAGCCACTGTGGCAAGCCGATCAGCCCCTTCCCGTCATGCTTCGTACATCTTTAGCATATGGTGAAAGGGACCGTGGGGTGCAGGTCCTTATGAATTACGCAAGTTCTTCTTCCTCTTCGTACCACTGCTCAAGCTGTGCTTGAAGGGCGCGAATTTCCGTAAGAAGGGAAATGAGAGGGTACTCTTTTTCCTGTTCCCTAAGGGTGGAGAAGGCTTTCTCGAGTGCATTGATGTAATCCAGGCCGTGCTGCAGCTTGTATGCCGGATGGACGATCTCAAGCTGTTCGAATTCCGCAATAAATACCGGCAAGGCCGGTTTGGACGGGATGGTCAGCTTATCCAGCTCCTTGTGAAGTCTTTGATTGAGTGCGGCCAATTGGTACATATGCGTTGCCGGCATTTCGACAAATTCCAATTGATCGTTATGTTGAAGTAAAGCGTATTTCATTTTGGGCATTGGAAGGCGGCTCCTCTCATAAGATCAAACGTTAATTCGTGCGCAAGAATGATTTTCATGATTCCTACTTGACAGTTTAGCCTAACCTGCGGTTACAATTCAAGTGATGAAACTTGAGCTAGAAAACGAATAAAGGATGGGAAAAATCAATGGATGACCGGCAGCTTCAGCTGTGGGTGGAGCAAATATCATTGACGTCGTTTGGGCTGCCTTTTGAGCATCAGGCTCGATTTAACCGGCGGCTGCGTTCTACAGGGGGACGGTATTTTACCCGTACGCATGACATTGAAATCAGTTGGCTTCAGTACGAGCAATTTGGTGCCTCCGATGTGGAAAAAATCATTAAGCATGAGCTGTGCCATTACCATCTGCATATTCGGGGCAAAGGTTATCAGCATCGGGACAGTGACTTCAAGCAACTGCTCGCCAAAGTGGGCGGAACTCGATATTGCAGATCACTGCCTCAATCGCTGCGGCGCAAGGAGCCATACCGGTACAAGCTCGTATGTGTGAGCTGCAAGGCGGAGTATTTGCGTAAAAGGAAGGCAGACCCGCGCAAATACGTTTGTGGACATTGCAAAGGGAAATTGAGATTGCTCACAATTGAAATGGCACATGCTTGACTTGGAGCAGCAATCATGATAAATTAAAAATTGTTCTTCCCCGATAGCTCAGTCGGTAGAGCACTCGACTGTTAATCGAGTTGTCACAGGTTCGAGTCCTGTTCGGGGAGCCATTCTTATCTTGGAGAGATACCCAAGTGGCTCAAGGGGACCCTCTGCTAAGGGGTTAGACTGCGTAAGTGGTGCGAGGGTTCGAATCCCTCTCTCTCCGTATATATAGCAAAATAAACCGCCGGAAGGCGGTTTTTGCTATATATGGGAATATGAGAGGGTTCCAACCCGAGAAGAGGGGGCGGCGGAGCAGCGTAGGGAACGCTGCAGAGTCTCGCGGTCTCGTATTTCCAACGGTGAAACCGATCATTAAAATCCATACATTCAATAACCGAAAGGCCAATTCAGTTTGGGAATCCTTTTGAAGTTCATGCCTTAACAATTCGACAATAAAGGTCAGCGGCGGAAAAATGGAGCTAATGATCGTGAGCATTTTCATAATTTCGTTCATCCGATCCGATTAAAAGGCCTGTCAGCGATTCTCTATATATGTCGAGCGGGTCGATTACCCGGGAAATATGATCATCGATGTCGATGACATAAGCTTCTGCTTTCTTGCATAGAAGGTAAGTTTTTGATGTCTTATGGCGTCGAGAAGCGATTTTTCTCCACAAGATGACTCGCCGGAGTTGAACGTTTGAAATGGAAAATTTCATGCGATACGAGAACATAAGGATTGTGGCAAGTGTTCTGCTTCGTACACCTTTGGTAATATTTCTCGACAATGGCAAAAAACGTCAATACAATGTTCCTTATGGCGGTTCATTTTGAGACGCTATTTCAGCATGATGCGGACCTCCACCACCAAGGGCAGCAGTGAAACGGCTTTTCCAGGAATACTCGACCTGCGCCGGAACCGGGTCGGAGATATGTATTCAGTTGCTATCGTCTTGATCCGGAACGCGAATGTCTTGTTCGGTCATTCGGTCGGCGGTTCATCGGTAATTCAGCAGATAACTGGCACCTCATTAAAAGGCTTTATTTTTCCCTGACTGGCATAACGGAATTTCCGTTCCCAAAGCTTGCTTTTGTTCCCGAAAAACTGTCGAAAAAACATCTTGTCAACCTCGAAACATTCCGCTATAATAACTCTTGTCGCTTAAAAGGCAGTCGATTTTCATTATGGCATGGCCCGTTGGTCAAGGGGTTAAGACACCTCCCTTTCACGGAGGTAACAGGGGTTCGAATCCCCTACGGGTCATATTAAAGGGGATTTGAACCCCTGAGGGTTCGTCGGAGGATAAGCTTCGCTAGCATCGGCTTCGCAGTCTCGGAGCGCAGCGAGGAGTATCCCCTGCGGGTCGTTATAATCATTTTAACCTGCGGTTGTGGTGGAATGGCAGACACGCTATCTTGAGGGGGTAGTGAGCGTACGCTCGTGGAGGTTCGAGTCCTCTCAACCGCATTCAATAAGCCTGGTGATCCCAATAGGATCATCAGGCTTATTTTCTGTCGAATGTGGTAAGAGAGAGACGCTCTGGAGGCAAACGCTTGGATGGCGTCTCATCTTTTCCGACGTTGGAGCAGCCTCAATAAATGGATTGCTGCCGGGATCTCTCAAATTCCAGGAAGCGGGTGCCTTGATAGGAAAGCTGCCCCTGATCGCCTTCCGCCAACAGACCGTAATCGCCGGGGCGAACATGGAATTCGCGTCGTTCTCCCTGATCAAATTCAAACGTGACATAATATGAAGTATGGGCTGAAGTATGTTCGCCCCCGCTGACTCTTGTCCGTTTGGAAACGACAAAAGCCGGCTTGGTGATTCGTTCGCTGGCGTTATTGCTCATCCAGGTGTAAACCCCCCGGCCCAATATAAACAAAGCAGCCCCCACAATGAGCGTCGTAATAAGAGTAAACATCATTGAAAAAACAGGCGGCGGACCACCAAAAGAACCGCTAAACGGATCGCCAAAAGAGATCATTCCGTCCACTCCCCATATGGAAATTTGTTCATACGGTTTAAACGTATTTCCGTGCCGGGATGTTTCATGGTTTAAATTTTTAAACCGTTAAAAAGAAATATAGTAAAAAACATTCGGGTATGAAGTGCTGTCAAACGAGCGGGCTTTACTCTTGCTGGAGAACAAGATATAATTATATTATGCGCGGTTGTGGTGGAATGGCAGACACGCTATCTTGAGGGGGTAGTGGGCGTACGCCCGTGGAGGTTCGAGTCCTCTCAACCGCATTTTGGCTTAAATCCGGAAACCCTTGGTATTCAAGGGTTTTTTCTTTTGCGCTTTATCTCTTCGTTAAGAGTAAATAGGGATTAATGCACATTTTTGATGTGTTCAGCATATAAATCAGACATGCCTTAATGGGAGCTGGTTGGGTTGCTGTACCATAAAATCGTTGCAATCATAACGGGAAGCTTGCTAATCGCGATGGGTGTGAATTGTTTTTTGATGCCGTTTAAAGTTTTGGACGGCGGGATTATCGGCATAGCTCTCATTATTAATTATTTGTTCGAATTCAAAGTGGGACTTGTAGTCATCCTGTGCAGCATACCCATCTTTACATTGGCATGGATTTATTACCGGGAGTTGGTCTACAACAGTTTGCATGGCATGCTGCTTTCCTCCTATCTGATTGATATCTTGGAACCGTTCCATTATTATTTTCTCTATTATGTAAATTTGACGCCGGTCAGCAGCAGCGTAATCGGAGGCTTGATTATCGGCGCGGGAATCGGAATCATGCTGCGATATGATACCAGTACCGGGGGAACGGATTTGCTGGCTCAATTTCTTTCGAAGTATGTTACGTTTAATGTAGGGATCATCATTTTTATTCTGGATGCGGTCATTATCAGTTTGGGAGGCCTGCTGATCTCGGCGGAGACATTGGTGCTGTCTGTGATTACGATTACGGTTGGAGGCGTGACGACAACGCTCTGTACGCTTAAATCCGCTGGACGGACGCATTGAAAATGACAAAAACCTCCTTCTCGGGAGGGCTCCTTATGAGTAAGCTATAGGCGCAGCAGGGCCTGCCGTTCGGCTTGAGGACGGCATAATTTGCAGACACCGACCACTCTGCCGCGGCCGGAATAAAAGGTCAGTTCCTTTGGAGGGACTTTCTTTTTACAGTAAGAGCAGCTTTGCTTGGACAGAGGTCGTTTGCTTCGGCCAGAATGGATGTGCTGCGGGCGATTTCGTTTCTTCCTTAAGACGAGCCGGACGGCGGCGGCAGCAATCATAAGAATAAGCCCATACAGGAGTATCTTTTCTTGATCACCGAACATGATGTCCCTCCCTCGTTTTTGAACCGATGATGAATATGGCCTTACTACACCAATATTTCGTCAAACGGGCGTTGATTCCTTTTTTTCGGGTGGACTGTCTATTAACGGAGCATTGAATGCAGCGGCCGCCGGGGATGCCTTGAAACAAGCAATCGGTATTGCTCTCCTCGAAAAGGGAAGAATCTACAGGTCGTGCATTCCGGGACGAATTCAAGGTTTGCTGTAACAAAATATGCCCCTCCTACCGATAAAAAAGGAAAGAGATGGGAGGTATTGCGACTCATGAGAAATGCTAGCAGCCCGATGTGGCGCAAACTCGTGCTTCTGGTGTCATTCACTCTTTTGCTGTCGTTATTGCCGGTTCGGGCATTCAGTGCGGACACCGGCTTCCGGGACGTCGATCCGCAGCGCTACGCCTGGGCGATCAACGCCATACGGTTGATGACCGACAAGCAAGTATTAACCGGTTATCCCGACGGCCTGTTTCGTCCGGATCAAACGGTCAGCAAAGCGGAATGGACGGTGATGGTCCATCGTTTGTTTAATAAGTACCGTCCCAACCAGTATGCGGTGGGGATGGAGAAAATCAGCTATTTTACGGACGTGCCTCCGCTTCACTGGGCACATCGGCCGATTATGGATATGTATAACGCGTCCTTTCGCATCGGCGGATACGGCGTGAGCCGAACCGGGGATTTGGCCTTCCGGCCTGATCAAGCGTTGAACCGGCTTCAGCTGGCGCAGATGCTTTACGCATTCTTCGATCAGCGGCTGATGGACCGCAGGCTGAGTGAAAACGATGTGTGTGCCGTTATGATGGAGTTTAAGGATGTCCCTGTCAGGCTGTTTACGGATCCTGAGGAATATGCTGCCGCCAAGGCGGACGGAAGATACGAAGCGGGAGGGTTGATGGATATTGAAAGCAGCAATGTATATCCATCGCTCTTTATGGGCAACCATTCCAGCAACTGCAAGTTTGGAGACGATCCGCTCTCGAACGTGCAATCTACAGCGCTCGTCAGTCTGAAGGCCAACGGCATCATGACGCCGAACGACGATGGATACTTCCGGCCGAAGGATAGAGTGACACGCGCGGAAGCTGTGACTATTCTTAACCGGATTTACAGCTACCTTAAAAACAACAGCCTGCTCTCGGACTATACGTCTGTCGAGCTTGATGCATCCGGCTCCGGCGGTGGTTCTGCGGGAACAGGCGGAGGAGCGCCATCATCAGGCGGGGGTTCCTTCAATAACAATCCAGGCAGCAGTATCATCGTTCCGCCAAATTCGGGCGGCTCTGCCGGCGGGAATCATCAGAATCCGGAATGGTCGGATAAATCGGTGATTCGTGTAACGGATTATTTTAACGATCAGGGTGTCATTGTGAAAAATGTGAAGCTGTTCGGTGAGATCGAGACGGCGGTGCAGCCGAATGGGAAGAGATTTTTGACCATCGATATGAAATCGCAGGAGAAGGTGGATCTGTACGTTATTCTGGACGGTCGTGTGGGCTTCGTCAAGCAGGAGGAACTGCCGCTTACTCTGCCTTTGGACGGCATTGGGATGGTGGGTCTCCGTTCGCAGAAGCGGGATATGAAATCGCCGCGGACAACGGAGTATCAAACCACATTGAGCGTGGCCCTGTACGACGAGGATCCGGGAAACGGCAAAAAGCGGAAATAGACCGCCGTATGGGAGACCTCCGTTCCCTTTGAGGGACGGGGGTCTTTTTGTTGAACTCTGTCTATAACAGGGGTTCACGCAGCAAAAATCCCTCCCGGCGTATCGGAGAGGGATATCCAAGCTGCTACTGAAGCAGATGCTTATAAGCGGTATAGTCGATTTGCTTTTTGTCGAGAAAGGAGGTCAGACTCTTGTAATCGCGTTTTGGCGTTGCGAGAATGTAACCCTTGATGCAATGATCCTTTGTGATTTCAGTGGCGTTGTCCTCCAGGGCCACTTGTCCGATCCGGGCGGCGATGGAATGCCTGGCGATGTCACGGAAAGGCTTGGGGACCGGTTCAACGAGCATTTCAAGGAAGGCTTTGGATTCCTCCGTCCATAGATGCCGGGATGATTCGACATAATGATTTTGCCAGTCGAGCTTGGATTTGCCGTCATTTCCCATCGGAAGCACCTTCAAAAATTTGCGGAACATAAAATAGCCGCCGATCGACATAAAGAACAGCAGCACGAACACCCAAAACAGGATAAACCACATAAATCCCGAGGGCGGGACGGAACTGGATAAAAGCATCGTACATTTCACCTCGCTTCCATTATACCGTAAATCCGGGCTTCAGGAAAACGGCAGATTGGAGCAGGAGCGCCTTTTGGTTAGAGAAACATTTCCTATTCTAGATTTCCGGACGCAATCCTAGTAAAATAGAGAGATGTGATGTGAAAAGGAGTGAATTCCGGTCATGGTTAAAATTGGATCACACGTATCGTTTTCAGATAAAGGGCTGCTGAATGCTGCGAAAGAAGCTGTTTCGTACGGCTCCGGCACGTTTATGATTTATACGGGGGCGCCGCAAAATACGCGCCGCAAGCCGATTGAATCGCAGTATATCGAAGAAGGCAAAGAGCTGATGGACAAGCATGGCATCGATGAAATTATCGTACATGCTCCCTATATCATTAACCTGGGATCGTATAAAGAGGACACATTCGAGCTGGCGGTACGTTTTCTTCAGGAAGAAATTCGCCGTACGGATTATATAGGCGTAAAGCAGATTGTACTGCATCCGGGCGCTTACACGGACAAGGATGCCGAGTTCGGTATTGCGCGCATCGCTCAAGGCTTGAATGAGGTGCTGGCAGGCGTGAAGGATACGGATGTAAAAATTGCGCTGGAGACGATGGCTGGCAAGGGGACGGAAATCGGCCGCAGTTTCGAAGAACTGGCGCAGATTATCGAGAAGGTGGATGACAACGGCCGTCTGTCAGTGTGCTTTGATACGTGCCACGTGAATGATGCGGGTTACGATATCGTGAACGATCTGGATGGCGTGCTGGAGGAGTTTGATCGTGTGATCGGTCTGGACCGTATTGCGGTGGTTCATCTGAACGACAGCAAAAATCCGATTGGAGCGGGGAAAGACCGCCATGCCACTGTTGGCTCGGGCTGGATCGGTTTCGATGCGATGAACGGCGTGGTTCACCACGAGAAGCTGAAGCATCTGCCGTTTATACTGGAGACTCCGTGGATCGGTAAGCAGGATAGCTACCAGCGTCCGATGTATGAGGCGGAGATTGCTCTGTTGGGGGGCACCGTGAAAGAGCGGTTCGGCGAAGAGTTCCTCTCGGATGTAGAGCGATTGGCGCACTTTTTCTCGAAGCAGGAGCTGAATCCGAGAACGTATGTGCTTCAGACGTGGGAAGTTCTCAAGACGGATGCCAAAGCCAAAAAAGCGGATGGCCGCGAGCCGATGGAGCGACTTTATGACATGGTTGTTGCAGAAGGCTTGTTCCCCGAATTAACCGAAGAACAGATTAATCACCGTTTGACTGCGTGGTTTGCCGGTGAGCATTTGTTTGCCGCCGTATAATGGTCAGTTTAATGAAGGAGTAGAAAATGTAATGGTTCCAAAAATCACCCCTAAGAGAACAAGTACAGATTTACAAAATCGTGCCCGCATGCTGGTATCCTGTCCGGACAGGCCGGGTATCGTGGCCGCGGTTTCGCGGTTTTTATACGAGCATGGCGCCAATATCGTTCAATCCGATCAATATACGATGGATCCGGAGGGAGGCTTATTCTTTATCCGGATCGAATTCGATCTCGACAATCTGGATGCACGGATCGAACGGCTCAAAGCCGATTTCGACAACGTGGCGAAGGAATTTGAGATGGACTGGAGGATGACACGCGCAAGCCGCAGGAAGCGCCTCGCCATCTTCGTATCCAAGGAAGACCACTGCCTGCTGGAGCTGCTCTGGCACTGGCAGTCGGGGGATCTCGATGCGGACATTGCGATGGTCATCAGTAATCATGACCACATGCGGGAGCTTGTTGAGCCGCTCGGCATACCTTATCATTATATTCCCGTAACACCGGATACGAAGGCTGAAGCGGAGAAGCGTCAGCTTGAGCTGGTGGCCGGGAAGGTGGATGTGGTCATCCTGGCCCGCTACATGCAGATTATCTCGCCGAAGTTTATAGAGCATTTTCCGAACCGGATTATCAACATCCACCATTCGTTCCTTCCGGCTTTCATCGGCGGCAAGCCGTACGCTCAGGCATATAACCGCGGCGTAAAAATCATTGGAGCTACGGCGCATTACGTCACGGAGGAGCTGGATGGCGGGCCGATCATCGAGCAGGACGTGCAGCGGGTAAGCCACCGCGACAATGTGGATGACCTGAAGCGCATCGGGCGCCATATCGAAAGAACGGTGTTGGCGCGGGCCGTCGGTTGGCACGTGGAGGATCGCGTCATTGTGCATCAAAATAAAACGGTAGTGTTCAGTTAAAAAAACGTGAAAGGGTCAGGAGGCCCGGATGCGGTTGAATCATGAAGGTCGACACGTCTTCTTTGAAGTAAAGAAGCGGGTCGGCCTTATTTTTGTACTATGAAAGATGTTTATGGAGACTAGGGATATTGAAGTAACCTATCAGCTTTGATTTATATGTAATATAATATAACATAAAATTGAAGTTTATATATTCATTTGAAGGGAAATTTTTATAAAAAACGAACAATAAAATAAATTAAATCATTTAATATTCGGTTTTTTAAAAATAAATGCATAAAAAATCAATAAATTTCAGAAGAATATATTGTATGATACGGATTTATCGTGTATATTGGTTTTACATAAGTAAATGTAAATAAACATTACACAAAATAGGATTTCCGGATGAAAATATTCAATAATTTCTTAAATATAACGTTTTGTGTAATGAATTTTAGGATGAGGAGTGGAGAGGCATGAAACGGAAGCTGGTGCTGGTTGGCAATGGGATGGCGGGCGTACGGTGTGTAGAGCATATTTTAAAGCTGGCCCCTCAGATGTTCGATATTACGATTTTCGGGGCGGAGCCATATCCGAATTACAATCGGATTTTACTTTCGTCGGTGCTTGCCGGGGATTCCGGATTGAAGGACATCGTCCTGAACGACTGGGACTGGTATCGGGACAACAACATTACGTTCCATGCAGGGCATACCGTGACGAAGATCGATACGGCCAACCAGAAGGTTGTTTCCGATAAAGGCGTGACCGCAGCTTATGATGAGCTGATCCTGGCAACAGGCTCGCTGCCGTTCATGCTTCCGATTCCCGGGGCGGACAAGGAAGGGGTTATCGCTTTCCGGGATATCAAGGACTGCGAAACGATGATGGAGACGGCCAAGCAATATAAGAAAGCGGTCGTCATCGGCGGAGGTCTGCTCGGACTGGAAGCGGCGCGCGGACTGCTCAATCTGAATATGGAGGTATCGGTTGTCCATATTAACCATTATTTGATGGAGCGCCAGTTGGATGAAACGGCTTCGAGAATGCTGCAGGCCGAGCTGGAGCGTCAGGGCATGAAGTTTCTTTTGGAGAAGCAGACGGAACAAATCGTGGGCAAGAAGAGGGTAACCGGGGTCAAGTTCAAGGACGGCGGCTTTGAGGAAGCCGACCTCGTCGTGATGGCGGTTGGGATACGGCCGAACGTTGCGCTTGCCAAGGAAAGCGGGATTGAGCTGAATCGCGGCATCGTGGTAAACGATTACCTGCAAACCAGCGTCCCGAATATCTATGCGGTCGGGGAGTGCGCTGAGCACCGAGGCGTTGCTTACGGACTTGTAGCCCCGTTGTATGAACAGGGGGATGTGCTTGCCAAGAAGCTGTGCGGCCTTGAGTGCGAAGGGTACCGGGGATCGGTCACGTCCACCAAGCTCAAGGTGTCGGGCGTTGACGTCTTCTCCGGCGGTCAATATAACGAAGAGCCGGGAACGCGCGCCATTAGGATTCAAGATGAAATTGACGGCATTTACAAAAAGATTTTGATCCGGGATGGGAAAGTGGTCGGCGCCGTGATGTTTGGCGATACAAGCGACAGCTCCCGCATCTTCCAACTGATACGAACGGGGGAAGATATCAGCGGCCGGGAGAAGGAAATCGTGCTGGGCGAAGACTTTGGCAGCAGGAACGGTAACGGCGGGACGGCGGTCGGGGCGATGAGCGATAACGAGATCGTATGCGGATGCAACGGCGTGACCAAAGGAACCATAGTGAAAGCCATTCAAGAAAAGCGACTCACTTCGGTTGAGGAGATCAAGGCTTGTACGAATGCCTCGCGATCCTGCGGGGGATGTAAACCGCTCGTCGCCCAGGTACTGAACTGTACGCTGGGGGAGGATGCCGTCACCGCGGCCAAAGAGGGAATCTGCGGCTGTACGACATTGGACCGGGACGAGGTGGTAGCGGCTATTCGCTCGATGCATTTGACGACGAGCAAAGAGGTTATGCATGTGCTCGAATGGTCGAATCCGGAGGGCTGCTCCAAATGCCGTCCTGCGCTGAACTATTATCTCGGCATGGTTTGGCCTGTAGAGCACGCAGAAGAGCGGGAGTCGCGCTTTGTTAATGAACGGAATCACGCCAACATTCAGAAGGACGGCACTTACTCCGTCATACCGAGAATTTATGGCGGGGTGACTTCTCCCAAGGAATTGAAAAAAATCGCCGAAGTGGCGGAAAAATATGACGTGCCGATGGTCAAAATTACAGGCGGTCAGCGTATTGATCTGCTCGGCGTGAAGAAAGAAGATCTGCCGGGGATGTGGGAAGAGCTCGATATGCCGTCCGGCTATGGTTACGGCAAAGCTCTCCGTACAGTGAAAACTTGTGTCGGTTCGACCTTCTGCCGGTTCGGAACACAGGATTCGATCTCCATGGGTATTGAGCTGGAGCGGCGTTTTGAGCGGTTGAACACACCGGCCAAGGTGAAAATGGCCGTATCCGGATGTCCGCGCAACTGTGCGGAAGCGACAATCAAGGACTTCGGCGTTGTGGCCATCGACGGCGGCTGGGAGCTGTATATTGGCGGCAACGGCGGCGTCAAGGTCAGGGCGTCCGACTTGATGTGGAAGGTCAGGACAAAAGAGGAGGTGCTCGAATACTCGGCTGCATTCTTGCAGTATTACCGGGAGAACGCCAAATGGAACGAACGGACGAGCGAATGGGTACAGCGTGTCGGCCTGGACGTGATTCGGCAGGCTTTGGATACCGAGGAGAAGCGAAAGGCGCTTGTGGCGCGTATCGACGAGACGCTGAAGCTGATGAAGGACCCTTGGAAGGAAATCATTGAGACGCCCGAGCTGCGCGCCATGTTTGAATCGCTTCCGGCGAAGGATGCCGCCGCCGCGGCGGAATAAGAGGGAACCGGACGGGCGCCCGGATTGGGTCGACATTATTTTGAACGAGGTGAGCGCTGATGGAGCGTATTATGGTAGCCCGGGTATCGGATATCCCGGCGCTGCGGTCCAGAACGGTAAAGGTAGCCGGTACGGAGATTGCCGTCTTCAAGCTTTCGAGCGGGGAATTGCACGCCATCGAAAACCGCTGCCCCCATAAGAACGGGAAGCTGTCGGAAGGAATCGTTTGCGATCATCACGTTTTTTGTCCCCTGCACGACTGGAAGATCAATATGAAGGACGGTTTGGTGCAGGCTCCCGATGAAGGCTGTGTGATGACGTTTCCGGTTGAAGTGGATGCGGAAGGGAAAGTGTTTCTGCTGTTGAACAAAGACAGTCTGTCTGCGTAGCAACATATGCGGCAAAAGAAAGACGGTGCTGGCTATGGCTCAGTACCGTCTTGTTTATTTTCCTGCTGCAGCTTGCGCAGAGACCATGCGCCGCAGCGGGCGAGCAGCACAGAATACAAGAAGTGGCTGGCAAGCCACCAGGCCAGCGCCGCTGTGTCAGTGAACAACAATTTTGCAGTAGATTATTTGGTAGAATAGAAGTGTACGGGTTATGGAAAACTCATGCGGAGAATGGTACAATAGGGCAAGTACTTGAAGTGGCCGGAGAATGATGCACACGTGAACAGCTTACGCTGCATAAGGGTAGCTTGCTGTTTGTAATGAAGGCGATTCACGGCTTGACACACTGTTGCGATACAAGACAAAGAGTAGAAGTGGGAGGATAATAATGACGGTAACAAACAAATCGATTGAGCAACTTTCCGTGGATACCATCCGCACCCTTTCCATCGATGCGGTAGAGAAGGCGAAGTCCGGACATCCCGGCATGCCTATGGGAGCCGCGCCGATGGGATATGAGCTGTTCGCCAAGCTGATGAAGCATTATCCGGATCAGCCGAATTGGATCAACCGCGACCGGTTTGTGCTGTCGGCCGGACATGGTTCCATGCTGCTGTACAGCTTGCTGCATCTCTGCGGATATGATTTGCCGATGGAAGAGCTAAAGAATTTCCGGCAATGGGGCAGCAAAACGCCGGGTCACCCGGAAGTGGGCCACACGGTTGGCGTCGATGCGACTACAGGCCCGCTTGGACAAGGTTTCGGTATGGCGGTAGGTATGGCCATGGCGGAAGCTCATTTGTCTGCCGTATATAATCGTGATCAATACCGTGTGATCGACCATTATACTTATGTCATTTGCGGTGACGGCGACCTGATGGAAGGGATCTCTTCGGAGTCCGCATCGCTTGCCGGTCATCTGAAGCTTGGCAAATTGATCGTACTTTACGATTCTAACGATATCTCGCTGGACGGCGAGCTCAATCTGTCCTTCTCCGAGAATGTGGCCAAGCGCTTTGAAGGCTACGGCTGGCAGGTGCTTCGCGTAGAGGACGGCAACGATCTGCAGGCGATTCACAATGCGGTGCTGGAAGCGCAGGCCGATTATCGTCCGACCTTGATCGAGGTGAAGACGGTTATCGGTTACGGCAGCCCGAACAAAGCGGGCAAAGGCGGACATGCGGGCCCGCACGGATCGCCGCTGGGTGCGGAAGAAGTCGCGCTGACGAAGAAGGCTTACGGTTGGGACGATACGCAGCATTTCCACGTGCCGGATGAAGTGCGCAAGCATTTTGAAGACGTGAAAAAGCGCAACAGGGATATATACGAAGGATGGAACGCCATGTTTGCCGAATACGCCAAGGCGTATCCTGAGCTTGCAAAGCAGTTTGAAATTGCCGTGAAGGGCGATCTGCCGGAAGGCTGGGATAAAGACATCTCGATCGCTCCGCCTGCAGAGAAAGGAACCCGGACGGCATCGGGCATCGTGCTCAACGAAATTGCCAAGAATGTGCCGCATCTGATCGGCGGATCTGCGGATCTCGAATCGTCGACGATGACGCATATGAAAGACCTCGGCGTATTGTCGGCCAAGGATTACAGCGGCCGGAACGTTTACTTCGGCGTACGCGAGTTCGGAATGGGCGCGGCAGTGAACGGGATGCTGCTGCACGGCGGCCTGAAAGTATTCGGCGGAACGTTCTTCGTTTTCTCGGATTACCTGCGTCCGGCCATTCGTCTCGCAGCCATCATGAATGTACCGGCGATCTACGTCTTTACGCATGACAGCATCGGTGTTGGCGAAGACGGCCCGACGCATGAGCCGATCGAGCAGTTGGCGGCGCTTCGCGTCATTCCGGGCGTAACGGTGATCCGTCCGGCGGACGGCAGCGAAACTGCGGCGGCATGGCGTTATGCGGTAGAGAACAAGGGCGGTCCGGTCGCGCTGATTCTCTCCCGTCAAGCGGCTCCGAAGCTGGAGGGCTCGGAGAAGGGCGCGGTCGATCGCGGCGCATATGTGCTTGCCGATGCTCCGGATGGCAAGCCGCAAGCGCAAATTATCGCGACAGGTACGGAAGTGCAGCTGGCTGTTGAGGCTCAGAAGCAGCTTGCCGAAGAAGGCGTGGCTGTCCGGGTCATCAGCATGCCGAGCTGGGAGTTGTTCGATAAACAGACGCAAGAGTACAAGGATTCGGTTATTCTGCCGGATGTGAAAGCGCGTTTGGCAGTGGAAATGGGCCATGAGTTTGGCTGGGAGCGTTATGTCGGCGAGCAGGGCGACGTGCTCGGCATCAACAAGTTCGGCGCATCGGCTCCGGGTCCGGTCGTTATCCGTGAGTACGGATTTACCGTAGAGAACGTGGTTGCCCGCGTAAAGCAGCTGTTGAAATAAACCATTCAGAGGGGAACGTTGGCGCGATGTCGCAGTTTGAGAATGTAACGGTAGTAAAAAAAGCAAACGTCTATTTCGACGGGAAGGTCACAAGCCGCGCGGTTCTGTTCGCGGACGGCACGAGGAAGACGCTCGGCATCATGCTGCCCGGCGAGTACGAGTTCGGTACGGACGTGAAGGAAGTGATGGAAATATTGGCCGGTGAGCTGAAGGTGCTGCTCCCCGGTTCAACGGAATGGCTGGAGATTAACGGCACGGGAGAATTCACCGTTCCGGCCGGACAGAAGTTCAAGCTTGACGTCCGTACGGTGACGGATTACTGCTGCTCCTACATTAGCGAATAGTACGGCAAGTCAAACCCCGCTTGTCCGATCCATGATGACATAACGATGGCGGATGGGCGGGGTTTTTATTTTTTCGGCGGCCGGCCTTTCCGCTGCTGCCCTGCAAATCCGTCCGATCGTGTTGATCTCGTCATGGCTGCATGGATTTTTGTATTTTATGGGAGACTGTGAATGTTCTCTTGCGTTATGGACAGAAAGTAAAGTATTCTATGTGATAGGGATTTACGACATAGTCTTCATAAAGAGAGAACCAGATGAATGGATAGGAGGACATGTTTACGATGGGAGCAAAACTTCGTTTTGATTACAGTAAAGCACTGAATTTCATTGGACAACATGAAGTGGATTATTTGGCCGGAGCGGTAGCCGCGGCACATGACCAATTGCATAATAAAACCGGTGCAGGCAATGATTATCTCGGCTGGATCGATCTTCCGGTCAATTACGACAAGGATGAATTTGCCCGCATTCAGAAAGCGGCCCGGCAGATTCAATCGGATTCCGATGCGCTCGTGGTGATCGGTATCGGAGGCTCTTATCTGGGAGCCAGAGCGGCGATCGAGATGCTGTCGCACAGCTTCTATAACCTGCTGCCCAAGGACAAGCGCAAGACGCCTGAAATTTATTTTGTCGGCCAAAACATCAGCTCCACCTATGTTGCTCATCTGCTCCAGTTGCTCGAAGGCAAGGACATCTCGGTAAACGTGATCTCCAAATCCGGAACGACAACGGAGCCGGCGGTCGCCTTCCGCATTTTCCGCGAGCTGCTGGAAAAGAAATACGGCAAGGAAGCGGCGCGCAAGCGTATTTATGCGACAACCGATCAAGCCAGAGGGGCTTTGAAGAAACTGGCCACGGAGGAAGGGTACGAAAGCTTCGTGATTCCGGATGATGTGGGCGGCCGGTATTCGGTGCTGACAGCAGTAGGATTGCTGCCGATCGCAACGGCCGGCATCGATATCGAAGCCATGATGCGCGGCGCGGCGGATGCGCGTGAAGCTTACTCCAATCCGAATTTGAAGGAAAACGAAGCTTACCAGTATGCCGCGGTACGCAATGCGCTCTATCGCAAAGGCAAAACAACCGAAATTCTCGTCAACTACGAGCCATCCCTGCACTATGTGTCGGAATGGTGGAAGCAGCTGTACGGTGAGAGCGAAGGTAAGGATAACAAAGGAATTTACCCTTCCTCGGTCGATTTTTCAACGGACCTTCATTCCATGGGACAGTTTATCCAAGAAGGCTCGCGCAATTTGTTCGAGACCGTGATTCAAGTCGAGGAGGTTGCTGAGAAAATTGTGATCGGCAGCGATCCGCAGGATTTGGACGGACTCAACTTTCTCAGCGGCCAAACGATGGATTTTGTCAACAAGAAAGCGTTCGAAGGGACGATGCTCGCCCATACGGACGGAGGCGTACCGAATCTTATCGTTACCCTGCCGGATATGAGCCCGTACACGTTCGGTTACATGGTTTACTTCTTTGAAAAAGCGTGCGGAATCAGCGGATACTTGCTTGGAGTCAATCCGTTCGATCAGCCGGGCGTGGAAGCATATAAGAAAAACATGTTCGCGTTGCTTGGAAAACCGGGATACGAGAAACAAAAAGCTGAGCTAGAAGCCAGACTGAAACAGTAAGGCCGACGGACTCTGGCACACGCGACAAAGCGGCTCATCCCTTGGGAGAGCCGCTTTTTTTAGATCTAACACGAATCTACACGGGCAGGGCGGTTAGATATAAAGGAGGCACTGAAAGACCATGCTCACACAGTACAGAACGGTAAAGCGTTTCGGTTCGGCGGAGGTCGTCATCAAGAAATCGCGGTTTATCGGTTATGCCAAGCCGGTGGAGACGGAAGACGAGGCGATCGCTTTTATCGAAAGCATCAAGAAGGAGCATTGGAACGCTACGCATAATTGCTCGGCTTACATGATCGGGGAGCGGGATGAGATTCAGAGAGCGTCGGATGATGGAGAACCGAGCGGTACGGCGGGGAAACCGATTCTCGAAGTCATCAAGAACCAGGGGATGAAAAATGTTGCCGTAGTCGTCACCCGGTATTTTGGCGGGATCCTGCTTGGCGCAGGAGGCTTGGTTCGCGCGTATACCGATGGAGCGGTCATTGGACTCGCGGCGGCGGAGCCCGTGTATAAGGTATTGCACACCGAGGTATTGGTGGAAATCGACTACACATGGCACGGCAAAGTGGATAACGAGCTGAGGAACCGGGGGATGCTGATGGGCGATACCTCATTCACCGACAAAGTGACGCTGACCTGCTTGCCTCTGGCTGAAGAGACGGAGCGGTTCATCCATTGGATGACGGATATTACGCAAGGACAGGCAACGATTATTGAAGGGGAATCGCGTTATATAGATCATGACGAGCTTCCGTGAAGAGTGAAGTGGGGGCGCGGCTGATATAGAATAGTCCATGACAACAATGACACAGGGGGGTTGGGAAATTTTGGCCAGGAAGGCGGTTGCACAGGAGCTGAGTCGCGAGCGCATATTGGAGGAGGCGAGACAGCTTTTTATCCAGCACGGTTATCATGCATTAACGATGCGGAGCATCGCAAAGTCAATGGGTTACAGCCATGGGGCATTGTACTATCATTTTAGCGAGAAGGCGGAACTGTTCTATGCATTGGTTAGCGATGATTTCCGAATGCTGCTGGATCGGATGAAGGATATGCTGAGGCGCACCCGCTTAGGAGATCTTGGGCAGCTGGAGAAGCTGATGTTTGAATTTATCCGCTTCGGGTTGGAGAATCCGAACCATTACGAAATCATGTTTATGATCAAGGACCCCGAACTGCAGCGTTATTCACGGACGGAGCAGGCGGAGTGTTTGGAGCTGTTTGCAACTGTTGTGCGGTCAGTCGTCTCTAAGCGGACGGACGGCGATAAAAAGATGTACAGCCTGCCATGGAGCTTGTTCATGTCACTGCACGGATTTATTTCTTATAATATTCGTTATAATCAATCGTTCGAAGATGTCAAAAAGTTGGCGGAACAACATGTCAAATATTTGTGCGAAGGGCTGCAAGGATAGTGTCATCTCGGCATCCGGAGATGCTTTGCAGCCCCCTGCCACATGACGTTGAAACTCCAAAGTTACCCCCGCATAAACTTCACCATACAAGTCCTCTCGCGAGGACCATCGAATTCGCAAAAATAAATGCCCTGCCAACGGCCTAATACCAGACGAGAACCGGCTATGAGTACGGTTTGCGACGAACCGACGGTCATGGCCTTCAAATGGGAAGCCGTATTTCCTTCGGCATGCTTGTATTTCGGGTGCTGCCATGGATAGACTTCGGAAAGCCTCATCAGAACGTCGTGCTTAACATCAGGATCTGCGTTTTCCTGAATGGTGATACCTGCCGTGGTATGCGGGCAATAGATGACCGCAATTCCTTCCTCAAGTCCTTCCTGCTTTAAGAGATTGTACACCAGGTGGGTAATTTCAATCATTTCGTCCCGTTCTTTTGTTTGCAAGTGCAGCATATGTATCATCGAAGCTCTCCTTCCGGCCGGGGGATAAATACTTTTATTTCGTCATCATTATATTATAAGAAGCGTCTGTTCACAAAACATGGTACAATAAGGGCATATGCTAAAAGCGAAAATGGAAAGGGTGATCACGGTGAACTTGACAGCCAATACATTGGAAAATACGGAATTCATGATAGAAGAAATCAAGAAGAAGCTGCGTATGGCGAGCGGCGCCGCGCTCAAAGCATCCAGGCTGAACGATGAACAGTACGATGATCTGCGCGATATCTATGAAATGGTGGCCGGTAAAAGCCAGTTCAGCATCAGTGAGATTGAAGCGATCACGATGGAGCTCGGCCGATTGCGTAAGCCTCAAAGCGCCCCCAAGGCTTAGGATAGCGGCACATTTTGTCTGAAATACGGACAGGGATACAAGCAGGTAAGGGATGCGCCTCGTATGATATAGCGTTAACACCAATGTTGGAGGGCTTTTAAGCCCGACGCTAACGATATGGAGGTGCACGACTATGCAAAAAGCAGTCCGTAAGCAGGATGCAGCCAAGCTGATCGGCAAGCTGATTTATGCGGTGAAAAAAGACGGTACGGTTGTTCAGGGCAAGCTGGTGCGCATCAGTGGCGGCAAGCTGTTTGTTGCTCCGCAAAAAGGCAAACAAGTTCGAACGTCGGCTATTATCCCTCTCGTTCTTTTTGATCTGCTCGCTATTGGAACATCCCCCTTCGCCTTCGGTGGCGGCTTTGGTGGCGGCTTTGGTGGCGGCTTTGGCGGCGGCTTTGGCGGTGGCTTCTGGTGATCGGTTGAAACATGAAAAACCTGCGTTTTGCGCTTCTCCCGCAGAACGCGGGTTTTTATTCATGCCCTCGCATGATTGTGTTTTCTTGTTATAACAAGGATCTCAAGTCAACAGAAGAACGGCCTTGTCTCAAGCATGAACGGGACAAGGGCCGTTTTTTTTGGTTGCAAGTAGGCATTGGAAACAGTAACAAGAGAGGATGATCTAACATAAATTATTTTGTCAAGGGAGATCGGCCTAACTAAGCTTTGATGGATGTCTCCATCAAGGCCGGTGGTTTCCCTCATGAATAGAATTTAGCGGAGGGTGTTAACATGAATGATTTTAAAAAAGATATTCAAAATCTGCAGGTTGCCGAATTCAAGGCGGGCGAGGTAACACCCTGGGACAATCAGGCACAGTACGATAGTGCCCGCTTGTGTGTTGGCTTCGGCGGGTTTTGCGGCGGGTTTGGCCAATGCGGCGGATTTTGTGGCGGGTTTGGCCGATGCGGCGGATTTTGTGGCGGATTTGGCCGATGCGGTGGGTTTTGCGGCGGGTTTCGCTGCGGCGGATTTTGTGGAGGCTGCGCTCGCTGCGGAGGCTGTGCCCGCTGCTTCTAGTTACCTCAAGGAAACTGTCGCCGTTTAAGGAGAAATGGCCCCTGCAGCCGCTGCCCGGCTGGCAGGGGTTTTTCTCGACAAAATCAGGCATGAGGGACAAATAGCCATACATAAGATGAGAGTGAAAGTGACGGCTTTTAAGAGCAGCTTGCGGTAAGGAGGAGTGAAATGACAAAGCTGAATCCTTCTATGCGTCTGAAGGTAAAAGGGGATACCTTTTTTCTCCCCGCCTCGAACGGAAGCGTGTATTTTCGTAATAATTCAGGCTCGTTTCGAATGGAAGGCAGCGCGATTGATCAGTGGATTTCCAAGCTTCTGCCGGCATTAGACGGGCAGTACACCTTGGAGGAGCTGACGGACGGATTGCCGGACGAATACCGTAACCGGGTGGTGGAAATCGCAGAAAAGCTGTACCACAACGGCTTCGTACGCGTTGTAGAAGACCGTCCTCATCAATTACCGGATCCGATTCTGCAAAAGTATGCCTCTCAAATTGAATTTTTGAACAGCTTCGGCGGCTCGGGTGCGTACCGTTTTCAGTGCTACCGCCAGGCCAAAGTGTTGGCGGTAGGCTCGGGCTCATGGTTGGTCTCGTTGGCCGCGTCATTGCTCGAATCCGGGTTGCCCCGATTCCATGTCCTGATAACCGACTCGGTTTCGACCAACCGGCAGCGGTTGACGGAGCTTGCGGCTCACGCCCGCAAAACAGACCCTGAAGCGGCGGTAGAAGAAATTACCCTGCCGAAGGAGGGGGTGAGCTCTTGGCGGGAGGCTGTGCGGCCGTTTGATTCGGTTTTGTATGTATCGCAGGAGGGCGATCTGGAGGAGCTGCGGGCGCTTCATGCGGTTTGCAGAGAGGAGAAAAAAGGATTTCTCTCTGCCATTGGTCTGCAGCAGACAGGTCTGGCCGGTCCGCAGGTGCATCCGGACTCTGAAGCCTGCTGGGAATCGGCTTGGCGCCGCATCCACCGGTCTGCCTTGAACAAAGACCAATCGATTCACTTCCCCTCTCCTACAGCCGGAGCAATGCTTGTGAATGTGATCGTGTTTGAGTGGTTCAAAAAGGTGGCGGGCGTGGATGAACCGGAACGTAATAATAAGTTTTTTCTGCTTGATTTGGAGACATTGGAAGGCAGCTGGCATTCGTTCATCCCCCATCCGCTGGTGACCGGACATGCTGAGGCCCGGAGGATTTACGATCTTGAGCTGCGGTTGGACGAGAGCACGGATGAAGGAAATTCGACCGATTTGCTTACTTATTTCAGCTTGTTAACCTCGGAAGAGTCGGGAATTTTTCATCTTTGGGAGGAAGGGGACTTGAAGCAGCTTCCGCTCGCTCAGTGCCGGATTCAAACCGTTGATCCGCTGTCGGAAGGGCCGGCCGGGCTGCTGCCGGAAAAGATCTTTACGGGTCTGACGCATGAAGAGGCAAGGCGGGAAGCCGGATTGGCGGGAATTGAGGCCTATGTATCACGAATGGCAGGCCTGCTCGTACCCGATGAATTTATCGGCGTCGGAGCGGGGGAAACGATCGCGGAGGGCGTTTGCCGCGGGTTGCACCAATACTTGGCCGAGGAGCTGGGCAAGCGCCAAGGGAATCAGCCGCCTATTGTGGCCCTGGTAAGGCTGAGTGAGGTAGAAGATGAACGCTGCCGGTTTTACTTGCAGGCGTTAACCACAATGCAAGGTGCGCCCACGATCGGCTTGGGAGAGGCAGTGTCCGGTTTCCCCGCGGTTTGGGTCGGTACAGGCGGCCGCTGGTATGGCAGCACAGGCTTGAATGTGACCCTGGCGCTCAGGAAGGCGCTCCAGCGGGCGCTGCTGGATGCCCAACATCCCGAGGCCGGCTCTATCACGAGGGAGTTGGAAGCTTCGCCGGTGCTTCGGGAAGAAGCCGAGCCGCTAAGCCTTACGATCCCGGCGTGCGAACAGAGGGCGCAGCGGGAGACGCTTGAGTCCGCCCTGCAGCTTTTGACACGGAACGGCAAGCAGCTGGTGACCTTTGATCTAGCGGTTGAACCGTTTCTGAAAGAGAAATTGGCAGGCGTGTTCGGCGTGTCGTTACGAGAGGGGGAGTCCCGGTGAGCGGCGCTGTCGTGTTGGTTGTCGGAGAAGGGCTGTTGGCGGATTTCGTGTATTCCCAACTGTCTGCTCAATACGAGATTGTCCGTCAGTCCGATTTCAAAACAGGAGCACCCCAAGCGGCGGATTTGGTCCTGGTGCTGCACGACGGATGGCAGCCTTATGCTCATTACGAAGCGGAAGAGGTGATGCAATCGGCGGGCATCCCTTGGCTGCGCGGCTTCGTTTCCTTTGGCGAGGCCATGGTGGGACCGTTGGTTCGTCCGGGAAAGCCGGGATGCTCCCAATGTGCGGATTCGCGGTATCTGATGGCAGGACGCGACCGCAAGGAGATGTGGGGACTGCGGCAAATGCTGGCCGAGCATGGGGGAGTGCCGCGTGATGCGTGGGCATCCCGTACAGGGCTATTGCAGGCGGCGCACCTGCTTGCGGCGGAGGCGGACAGGGTGCTGCGGGGAGGCCGGGGAGGCCTGGAAGAGAACGTGGTGCTGCTTAATCTGCAAACGCTGAAGAGCTCGCGTCATTTCTTTTTACCCGATCCGCAGTGTGCGGTTTGCGGTCGATTGGCCGACGATACGCCGGAAGCGGCCCGAATACCGTTAAAGCCCAGTCCCAAAATCAACGCCGACAGCTACCGCTGCCGTCCGATCGATGACTTGAAGCCATTTCTGGCCGCGGACTACATTGATTACCGGATCGGTTTGTTGAATGGGAAAATGGTTGATTTCGTATCGCCCTTTGCCGATGTGAGCGTGAATCTGCCGCTGTTTTCGCAGGACGAAGCATGCGGAGGACGAACTCATTCCTATGCGGACAGTGAGCTGACCGGCATTATGGAGGGTTTGGAACGGTACTGCGGTGTGGCGCCTCGCGGCAAACGGACGGTGATCCGCGACAGCTTCCGCCGTCTCGAGGCTCAAGCCCTGGATCCCGTCAAGGTAGGCGTATATGATTTGCAGCAGTATGCGCGGCCCGGATTCCCGTTCAAACCGTTTGATCCGGATCGCCCGATCGATTGGGTATGGGGCTATTCGTTCAGGCAGGGGCGGCCGATCCTGGTTCCTGAGATGCTGGCTTATTACAGCCTGGGGTGCGGGGATAAATTTGTCCATGAAACGTCCAATGGATGCGCATTGGGAGGCAGTCTGGAGGAAGCTGTTTTCTACGGCATCATGGAAGTGGTGGAGCGCGATTCGTTCCTGTTGACCTGGTATGCACAGCTGCCTATTCCACATCTTGATCTTTCTTCCGCCGGCGACCGGGAATTGCAATTGATGATCGGACGTCTGCGGGCGGTGGCGGGTTATGATGTGGCTGTATTTAACGCTACGATGGAGAATGGAATTCCAAGCGTGTGGGCGCTCGCGAAAAACAGGAAACCCAACGGAGTCAATCTGATCTGTGCGGCCGGGGCTCATCCGGACCCGATCCGCGCGGTGAAAGGCGCGATTCACGAGCTCTCGGGCATGATGATGACGCTGGACGAGAAATTTGAAGCGAACCGGCAGGAAATTGAGCAAATGCTCCACGATCCGTTTCGGGTACGCCACATGGAGGACCATTCCATGCTGTACAGCTTACCCCAAGCGGAAGAACGTTTGCGGTTTTTACTGGATGAGAATCGTCCGTTGCGGACCTTTGACGAGGAGTTTAAGCCGAAGGCGGGATCTGCGGATTTGACCGATGATTTGAAGGACATTCTTCAGGTGTTTCACGACTTGAATCTTGATGTGATCGTGGTGGATCAGACTGCACCGGAGTTAAGGCGAAACGGATTGTACTGTGTGAAAGTATTGATTCCAGGGATGCTCCCTATGACGTTCGGTCATCATCTTACCCGTTTGACGGGACTGGAACGGGTATTCACCGTACCGGTGAAGCTGGGATATGCCAAGCAGCCGCTAAAGCCGGAACAGCTCAATCCGCATCCGCATCCGTTTCCATAATCCGTGAAGAGGAGTGAGGAGGATGAACCTGGATGCTTTTATACACCATCTGCATTATGACACGGATAGGGCGAGGCCTCCGGACTGGGAGACGGATTGGGAGGATGCGCCGCTTTCCTATAAGCTTTACCGCGGTTTGCCGGAGGTGCCCTTATCTCCGGAAGTGCCGCTGACGCTCGAAGGACGGCAAAAGCCAGGAAAGACAGGTCTTCGCGAAATCGGCCATTTTCTTTGGTATGCATTCGGGCTCACACAAGTGTGCCAGTCCATTCTGCCTTTCGATTCCGAGCATCAGGCGGTAAGCTCCATGCTGTTTAAGCGCCGGTTTATTCCCTCCGGCGGCGGGTTATATCCCAACGAATTATACATATATCTGAAGCTGGAAGACTTGCCTGCCGGGGTATATCACTACGATGCGGCACATCACCGTTTGGTGCTCCTGCGCGAAGGCCATTTCGATTCTTATCTGGCCAGGGCTCTTGGCAGCCGTTGTGACGTGTCGGCTTGTTTCGGTATGGTATTTGTTTCAACCCTGTTTTGGAAAAACTTCTTTAAATACCATAACTTTGGCTACAGGCTGCAGGGTCTGGATGCCGGCGTGCTGATCGGACAACTGCTGGAGGTGGCTAAACGGTTCGGTGTTTCCTCGGGGGTGTATTTCCAGTTTCTTGATCGGGCGGTGAACCATCTGCTCGGGCTATCCGAATGGGAGGAAAGTGTGTATGCGGTGATTCCTCTGTCGTCCGATCCTGACATCGCATGGTTTGCAAACCGCGGGGACGGAGACGCGATGGTTTCGGCGGCCGAACTGTGCCGGGAGCTGCCGGCAGTTTGGCATCGGCACTATGTCCGGTCACAGAGGATCAGGGGTTATCCGATGCTGGTCCGGATGAACGAAGCGTCCTTGATGGAGTCGCCCCGGTCGTTTCGGCGGATCGGAAAAGAGTGGACAGCTGACGATGCAGGTGAGGGCCCGACGGTAAAATTATCCCCTGTCCGGCGGCTTTCATATGATCTGGCAGCGGTCTGCAAAAAGCGCTATTCGCCGGAAATGGATTTTGTGACGGGACGGGTAAGCGAGCCGAATTTGGCCGCGCTGCTGCGGGAGGCGGCGGAATCTTACGGATATCGCAATGATTTGGATGGAAACTGTGAGGACCCCGCGCCTCGCGTCGTCCTGTATTGTTGTTTATACGGCGTTGAGGGCATCCCGGACGGCGCTTACCGCTATGACAGTGTTCGTCATGTGCTCAGTCAGGTTCGTCCCGGGGACCATCGGCTTTGGCTGCAGCAGGGGATGTCCCTGGACAATGTGAACCTGTACCAAGTCCCGTTATGCCTGCATGTGGCGGGAGACAAGGACCATCTTCATTCGGCACTGGGGTACCGGGGGTATCGTGTCCAACAGATGGAAGCGGGGATGCTCGTTCAGCGCCTGCTGCTCGCGGCGTTCGCCTTGGGGATGGGCGGGCATCCGCTTCTCGGATATGATGTAAGCTTGTGTGACGAGGTCTACCATATGGCTCGGCAAGGACGAACGAGCCTGATTCAAGTTCCGGTCGGCCCTTATCGTGATCGCCCCCGATTATCGGGCGGATTGCATGGTTGAGAGAGGCGGAAAAACATAAATTACAGCCCGAATGCACACGGCATTCGGGCTGTCCTTCTGTACGTGATTAATAATGAATCGGATAAGAGCAAGGATGATGTTGATGTTGGTGGTGATGCGGCCAAGGATGGTGATAGTACCAGGGATCGTAGTGACCGTGGTGTTGCCACGGACTGTACCAGCCAGGATGGAAGCCGTCAAAATAGCCATGATGAACATGAGCATGATGATAGTGGTGGTCGCGATTAGGGTAACCGTACTGATAGTAGTCATAATAAGGGGCATAAGCTTGCGCATCAATTTGAGCCTGCTGCGCAGGGTAATCGAATTCGGCTGCATCTGCCGGTTGTATTACGGATGGGTTTTCCTGAGTCATCTTTGTTCCTCCTTTGTTAACTTACTCTACAATATGCAGAAACGAAAAAAAGGGCACTTGTCTATATCCATTGGCTTGAAAAATTTTATTTTGAACAGCACAACAAAACAGACCTTCCGAAACAGAGGGTCTGTTTGTTATGTAACCGCCGTGCCGGCCTTTCAACGTGTCGGCACGCAGGGATGGTTTATTTACTGCTCAGCGCAACGGCTGCATGTAGTTCTTTGCCCGATGTTGTCCAATTGACGTAAGCCCCGAGAATGTCCCGGACCGTTTTCACGGGAATCATCGTTTTCTCATTGATGATGTGCGGTATTCCTTCATTATATATCTCTTTGCCGTCAACATGATATAGGTTGGAATCGTTCTTCACAGTTATGCTTTTACCCTGCAAAGTGACGACGGCCGATCTTGTCGCGCTGTCCCACGCTACCGTTCCGCCTAATTCTTCGACAATGTCGCGAAGAGGGACATAGAACTTATCGTTGTTAATTACAGTAGGGGAGATGTGTTTCCCGTTGACATTCACATGGATGCTTAGAGACTCCAGAAAATCAGTCTTACGAATGAGACCGTGTATTCCCTTGGTCCGGTCCACAACCTGAGATACTTCATAATCTGTGGCGGCGCTGAGATAAGCGTAAGCCACTTCGCGGCTCATGCCCAGTTTTTCCGACAGGAAGGCAATCGATTCGCGAACCGCTTCTTTCATGGCTTCATCCAGATCGGGATCGAGTCCGATCGGAATCCAGTAATCATCCGTTTCGGCAAAAGGCTGGGTGAATTCGCCGTTGCGGGGAATGGACGGATCTCCCTTTTTAAGTACGGTTAAACGCAAGGTTCCACGCAGGGAAGCTTCTAAAGCGGTTAAAGCGACTTCGCCGTCCCCTTGTGCAAAGTGAGGATCGCCGGTATAGAAAAGGGCGCCGTTGACTTTAACAGGCAGATAAAGCGTTGAGCCTACACCTAATTCATTAATATCGATGTTGCCCCCCGTTTCGGATGGAGGCACCGAATTTATTTTTTCACTCGAGTCGGGGGCCACACCCATGATACCCAGAAACGGGTTGATCGGAAACCGGACTTTTTGATTGTTTTCCGTAGGCAGAACACCGTACCATCTGCCATGGATCTCTTCAATAGGGGTGAAGATAGATACGTTATTATACCGTTCCGGATGTTCAGCGCCGGCCCCTTCTTGTCGCCCTTTATTTTCGGGGAATTCGCCAGGTAATGCTCCTTTGTAGTGACGATTGGAAATAACGCCATAGGGGACTCTTGTCTGCAATGAAAGAACTTCTACTTTTAATACATCTCCAGGCTCCGCCCCTTCGACTGCAACAGGTCCTGTAACGATGTGAGGACCGTCTTTATCGAAATCATGCTCGATGGAGGAGGCGGCAATCGCCTTGGCATCATCCAACACCTGATCCGCAGGAATACCATGAGCTCCAAAGTATTGAACTGGATTTCGTCCCTGGTCTTCGATAATGCCCTCATGAGAGACTGTATCGAATGTCACCGTACTTCCGGAAGGAACGGTGAGTACCGGTTTGCTGTCGCGATTAGGCAAATGCCCCCAACGAATATTTTCTACGGTTGACGGAACATAATATTCCCCTTCCACCTTCTCTAAAGTAGTAGGTTGAAGAGGCATGGCGCTTGCACTGGAAATACCGAAAGATGGTAAGGTTAGTATTGCTGTCATAAATAATAGGAATCCTGTCCGCGAAATCTTACTTTTTTGATCTTTCATCCCAATTTCACTCCCAATTATGTTATTTTATCTAACACATATGAGAGGATTATATAAGATAACTGATTTTTTGACAATATATTTAATTAAAATGTTATAAAACATTACATAAAAATGGGGCGGTATAACTGGAACAGAATCGTTTTCCAAGCGGCGATGTATAAATCTTCTTAAATGTTGTCAACAGTAATCATGACGAAATGAACTTTTCCTTTGGTTGAAACCATCAGTCATCCTGATTTACGATGAAACCATAAGCCTTTATCTGAACAGCGGCAAAGGCAAGTTACAATCAAAGGGGGCTTTTCTAGTGAATACAGCTGCGGCGCAGCAGTCATCGTCCGGCGGGGTTCGGGTAGCTGTACAACGTTTCGGCCGATTCCTGAGCGGCATGGTCATGCCGAATATGGGCGCTTTCATAGCATGGGGTTTGATTACGGCTTTATTTATTCCGACAGGATGGTTTCCTAACGAGTACCTGGCCAAGCTGGTAAATCCTATGATCACTTACCTGCTTCCCATTCTTATCGGGTATACCGGGGGACAGATCATTCACGGTTCCCGCGGCGGGGTCATCGGCGCTGTGGTAACGATGGGAGTCGTAGTAGGTGCGACCATTCCCATGTTTTTGGGGGCTATGATCGTCGGACCGGCTTCGGCGTGGGTTTTGAAGCAGTTTGACAAAGCGGTCGACGGCAAAATCCGTTCCGGTTTTGAAATGCTCGTCAATAACTTTTCAGCCGGGATTATCGGGGGCGCGTTAGCTCTGGTAGCGTATACGGGCGTAGGCCCGGTCGTTCAAGTGATCAGCAATACCTTGGCGGCAGGGGTCCAATTCCTGATCAATGCCGGGTTGCTTCCGCTGGCTAATATCCTGATTGAGCCGGGTAAAGTTCTTTTCCTGAATAACGCGATCAATCATGGCGTCTTGGGTCCGATTGCTTTGGATCAATCGGCCAAAACAGGGCAATCGATCATTTTCATGCTGGAATCGAATCCGGGACCGGGGCTCGGTATTCTGCTCGCTTACTGGCTGGTAGGGCGCGGTACGGCGAAGCAATCCGCACCCGGTGCAGCGGTTATCCATTTCTTTGGCGGAATCCATGAGATTTATTTCCCTTATATTCTGATGAATCCGCGCCTGATTTTGGCTGCGATTACAGGCGGTGTAGTCGGAACGTTCACATTCTCCTTATTTCAAGCCGGACTGGTGGCTACGCCATCGCCGGGGAGTATTTTCGCTTACATCGCGATGGCGCCCAGAGGCGGGCTGTTCCCGGTATTGGCGGGTGTCCTGACGGCAACCGTCGCTTCATTCCTGGTTGCGTCGCTTCTGCTCAAAATGAGCCGTAAGGCAGAGCAGGAAGGCGATTTGGAGCAGGCTGCCGAGAAGATGAAGCAAATGAAAAACGCGGGTAAGGCCGAAGCAGTGGCGGTGGCAGAGAACAAGAAATCCGAAGTGAACAAAATCGTATTTTCTTGTGATGCCGGGATGGGCTCCAGCGCGATGGGGGCATCCATTTTAAGGAAGAAAATGAAAGAAGCGGGCGTTGAAGTGACGGTCATTAATACCGCAATCAGCGAGATTCCGCAGGACGCGGATATCGTGATTACACATAAAACGCTGACCGATCGCGCGAAGGTGCAAGCGCCGAACGCCGAGCACATTTCGATCGACAACTTCCTGAAGAGCCCGGAATACGAAGAGCTCGTCAAGCGGTTAAGCTAATTCAATTGCAGTATATTTAACGCTGGCATTCTGCCGGCGTTATCTCCATTTTGTAAAAGAGGAGATTGTCCGTTATGAACATTTCCAACCGACAACGACAAATCCTGGAGCTGCTGCTGAACCGCAAGGATGAGATCACGGCAGGAGAAATTGCCGCTGAAATCAAAGTCAGCACGAGAACGGTTCACAGAGAGCTGTCGGAGTTGGAGGAAATTCTGGCGGCCTATGACGTCTCACTGCACAAAAAATCCGGCATCGGCATCCAAATTCAAGCTGAACCGGAACAGCTGGAGAAGTTCAAACGGAGTCTCTCCCACATGGGTACAGTGGAATTCTCGGCGGAGGAACGAAAAGCATTGATGCTTTGCCTGCTTTTGGAAGCCGAAGAACCGGTGAAGCTGTTTGCTCTGGCGCATGATTTGCATGTTACCGTACCGACGGTCAGCAGTGATCTGGACGACCTGGAGGATTGGATTCAGAAAAGCGGTCTTACCTTGGTGCGGCGAAGAGGGTATGGCGTGCTTCTCGGCGGATCTGAAGCGAATAAACGCGAAGCCATATGCCGGCTGGCCCGCAAGCATCTGGATGATTCCGATTTGTTCGGAAAAATCGCAAGCGGACCGCTTCATCCGCTTACCGGACGGCTGCTTGCGATGATAGGTAAAGAGCATTGGATGGATGTGGAGCAAGCGCTATGGCAGATGGAGGACCGGTGGCCTCTGGAGCTGTCGGAGGCGGCCTATACCGATCTCTTGATCCGGTTGTCCGTGGCGCTTGCGCGAATCAGGCAGGGCAAGACGATCGAGCCGGACCAAAGGGGAGTCCCGGATACCGGCGAAACCGTCCGTGAGGGTACGGTCAGGGATCAAATGGTGCGTCATTTATCCGAAACACTGCATCTTTCCTTGCCTCCGGAGGAAGCCGATTATATAGCCGGGCTATTCGATGAAAATGGGGAGGCCCGCACCAACAGCCTGCTGCCTCAAGATGATCTGAGCTTGCTGGAGACCGTTCAAAAGCTTATACGCCGCGTAGAGGATCAGACCGGTGTTCCGTTGAGTGAAGACCGTTCCTTGAGGGACGGTCTAATCAAGCACATTGAGCCTGCATTGCAGAGGATCAGGGAAGGCGTGCAGATCCGCAATCCGCTGCTTGCCCAAATCAAAAAAGATTATGAGCATCTGTTTGGATATGTCAGGCAAGCGGTAGACGAAATTATTACCGGATTTGCAGTGCCGGATGAGGAAATCGGATTTCTGGTCATGCATTTCGGGGCGTCCCTGGAACGTCTGAAGCAGTTTTCCCGGAATGTAAGGGCCATCGTGGTGTGTACCAGCGGCATCGGATCCTCAAAGCTGCTGGCTATCCGTCTGGAGAAGGAGCTTCCCCAAATTGACATCGTCGACAATGTATCCTGGTACGAAGCGGCCAGATTTCCCGCAGAGGCTTACGATTTGATCATATCCACCGTGGATCTTCCGCTGGAACCGGATCAATACTTCAAGCTGAGCCCTCTGCTGACCAAAGAAGAGACGGAGAAACTGCGGCAATATGTTCAAAATATCACCTTAAAACGGGCTCCGGCCGACCTTCCCGAACCCTTGCAGGGAACCCCGGCTTTGGACCGTTTAAGATCGTTAAAAGCTTATTTAAACGAAACGGTCTGCCTGATGGATCATTTTGAAGTATATCGCTTGTCCAATAGCCCGGATTTGCGGCAAACGTTACGGCAGGCTTGCGAAGAGGTGCGCAAGGACGGGGCGTTGGCGAGGCCCGAACCGGTCGTCGAGCAGCTGCTTGAGAGGGAACGATACGGGAGTCAAATCATCCCGGATACCGGACTTGCTTTATTTCATACCAGAAGCGAGCATATCACAAGGCCGCTGCTGTCTTTGTTCAGGTTAAGCAATGCTCTGACCCTGGATCCCGAGCATCCCGCGCAGGTTCGCGAGCTTTTGCTGATGCTAGGGCCGCGGGAGCTTTCCAAAGAAGGTCTGGAAGTCCTGAGCGAGATTAGCGCCATGCTGCTTCTGCCGGATATGATTCGGATGCTGGAGAACGGGACGACAGAGCAAATCAGGCAGTTTATATCGAATGAGCTCGCAGGCTTTTTTGAAAATAAAATGGAAATGGAGAGGGTTATCTAGTGAGTATTTTATCGAAGGACAAAGTCAAGCTGAATGCCAAAGTACAGGACAAATATGAAGCGATTCGCATGGCCGGACAGCTGCTCGTCGATGCGGGCCACGCTTCCGTCGAATATATCGATAAAATGATTGAGCGAGAACAAACCTTGTCCACTTATATGGGCGGGGGCTTGGCTATTCCTCACGGCACCAAGGATTCCAAGGAGCTGATCCGCTCCACGGGGCTGTCGATTGTCCAAATTCCCGAGGGCGTCGATTTCGGAGATGGAGAAAAAGCGCATCTGGTCGTGGGCATTGCCGCGGCAGGGGATGATCATCTGGACATTTTGACGAATGTGGCGATGATATGTTCCGATGACGATAACCTGGAGCGTATCCTTAAAGCATCTACGGCGGAAGAAATGATCGCGATCTTCGAAAGCGGGATGGAAGCATGAGGGCGGTCCATTTCGGAGCGGGAAACATTGGCAGAGGGTTTATCGGACTGCTGCTGTCGAGATCGGGATATGAGGTTTGCTTTGTCGACGTGAACGACACGCTCGTTTCCTTGCTTCAGCAAAGAGGCGAATATACGGTAGCCTTGGCGAACGAAGCCCAAGAGGCGGCGGTCGTGAGGGGCGTTACGGCGATCAACGGAAAAGATCTGGAAAGGGTAGCCGAGGCGGTTGCGAATGCGGACCTGGTCACAACGGCTGTCGGAGTTTCGATTCTCAAGCACATTGCCGAAGGAATTGCCAAAGGCATTGAACAGCGCCTTTCGCGCTCCAACGCCCCTCTGCATATTATTGCCTGCGAAAATGCGATCGGCGGAAGCACGCAGTTAAAGGAGCATGTGTATTCCCATTTGAGCGGAGAGATGCGCAGCAAAGCGGATCAATATACAGCTTTTCCGGATGCCGCGGTAGACCGGATCGTACCGATCCAGCATCATGAGGATCCGCTTCACGTAACGGTGGAGCCGTTTTATGAGTGGGTGGTTGACCGTTCTGGGATGATCGAGGGGTTTACCGAAATCCAGGGCGTTCATTATGTGGACGAATTGACGCCTTATATTGAACGCAAACTTTTTACCGTCAATACGGGGCACTGCTGCGCTGCCTATCTCGGATACCTGCAAGGCTTCCAGACGATTCAGGAAGCGATGGCGGACCAGGGTATTACAGCGCAGGTTCGGCAGGTATTGGAGGAAACCGGCGAACTGCTGGTGAAGAAGTACGCTTTTGATTCGCAGGAACATAAGAACTATATTCATAAAATTCTGGACCGCTTCCGTAATCCTTATTTGACGGATGAGGTCATACGGGTAGGGCGTTCGCCTATCCGCAAGCTGTCTCCGAACGACCGGCTGGTTCGTCCGGCCCTTCAGGCGTTTGAGCTGGGAATGACGCCGAATCATCTGGCACGGGCTATGGCTGCCGCCCTGTTGTTCGATCATACGGAAGATCCGGAAGCCGTGGAACTGCAGTCAACCATTCAAGCTATGGGACTGGGCCGGGCGGTGACTCATTATACAGGCATCCCGGAGAATCATCCGGTGCATGGGCTGATTTTGGAGCATGTTCATCAATTAAAGCAGCAGGTTCATTCGTAAGGGAGGTACATCATGTCGAATCAGTTAACGGGTATCGCCGCTTCTCCCGGCTTGGCCATTGCCAAAGTCTACCGACTGAACAACTCAGCTCATATCCCCGTTCGCAGTACCGTGACGGATCCGAAGCAGGAGGTTCAGCGCTTCCGGCAAGCCGTCGAGCAGGCGAAGCAGGAGCTGGAATCCATTCGGGAGCTGACCGAAGCGAAGCTCGGCGCCCAGAAAGCCGAAATATTCGAATCGCATTTGCTTTCGCTTGAGGATCCGGATTTCATAGATGTCATTATGGATAACATCGAGCAGGAAGGAATCAACGCGGAATACGCGCTTTATGAAGTTTCACAAGCATTTATCAATACATTGATGGCCATGGATAACGAGCTCTTAAGGGAGCGGGCGGCAGATGTGCGCGACGTATCCGGCCGCTTGATGAGCGGATTGCGCGGAGAGAAATATACCACCGTTTCAGATATTGCGGAGGAGTCCATCATAATAGCCGAGGATCTTTCGCCGTCGGATACGGCGCAGCTTAACCTGGATGTCGTGCGGGGCTTTATTACGGAAATTGGCAGCCGGACATCCCATTCCGCGATCATGGCCCGTTCTCTGGGCATCCCGGCGATTGTCGGCGTCGGCGCCGCCGCAGGAGACATTCCGGCGGGGGTTACCGTCATTATGGATGCCTCGGAAGGACGTATTGTGGTCGATCCGACTGAAGAGGAACTGAATGCTTACCGTGCGAAGAAAGAACAGTATGACCGCCGTCAGGCCGAACTTAGCAAGCTGAAGGATCAACCCACGGTCTCCAAAGACGGCCGTCAGGTCGAGCTCGCCGCCAATATCGGCAGCGTTGAAGACGTGCAGAAGGCGATTGACAACGGCGCGGAAGCCATCGGACTGTTCCGGACGGAATTTTTATATATGGGACGGAGCTCTTTTCCGACCGAAGAGGAGCAATTCAAGGTTTACAAGTATGTGCTCGAAAAAATGGAGGGAAAGCCTGTCGTGATCCGGACGCTGGATATCGGGGGCGACAAGGAGCTCCCGTACCTGGAGCTTCCGAAGGAGAGCAATCCTTTCCTGGGCCTGCGCGCCGTCCGCCTTTGCCTCGACCGGCAGGAACTATTCCGTACGCAGCTTCGCGCGCTTCTGCGGGCAAGCCGTTACGGCCAGCTGAAGATTATGTTCCCGATGATCGCCGTTCTCGAGGAGCTGCTGGAGGCCAAGCGTCTGCTCCAGGAGGAAAAGGACAAGCTTATTCAAGAAGGCGAGACGGTAGCCGATCGCATTGAAGTAGGCATGATGATTGAAGTGCCAGCAGCGGCGCTTGCGGCGGACAGCTTTGCCGCAGAGGTCGATTTTTTCAGCATCGGGACCAACGATCTGATTCAATATACCATGGCTGCAGACCGGATGAACGAAACGGTATCGTACCTGTATCAGCCGCTGCATCCTTCCATTCTCCGACTCATTCAAATGGTCATTCGGGCGGCCGAGCGGGAAGGCAAATGGGTCGGCATGTGCGGGGAGATGGCCGGCGATGCCACGGCGATTCCTCTGCTGCTGGGACTGGGGCTGCATGAGTTCAGCATGAGCGCCGGTTCGATCCTGCCCGCCAGGGAGCTGATCCGCGAGCTTTCTCAAGAGGAATGGGCCGTTCACGCCGGGCGTGCGCTTGCGATGAGAAGCCAGAATGAAATCAAAGAGGTTGTTCAAATGCTGACAAGGAGTGATTCCAAGTGAAATCCCAAACCTTTACTGTGCTTAATCCTTCCGGATTTCATGCACGGCCTACGAAAATATTCGTTCAGACCGCCGGTGCGTTCCCATGCAAAGTGAATGTGATCAAAAACGGAAAAAAAGTAAACGGAAAAAGCTCGTTGAGCATGCTTACGCTGGGGATTGCCCAAAATGACGAGGTAACGCTGGAAACAGACGGAGAACAAGAAGAGCAGGCGCTTAAAGAATTAGGAGAGCTGCTGGTCAAGATTTACGAAGAATAGATGGCATAAAACAGGACACCTGCTTTTGTGAGCGGGTGTCCTTGTTTTATGTCCATGATATTAAGAGGACGGCGCTTAATAAGGGAATTGCGAGGAATAGCCGCTGAATTGCTGATGCGCTTGTTGCAGCTTTTGCTGCTCTTCAGCCTCCAGCTTATACCAGCCGTTCTGGAACATCAAGTTATACAGCTCTCTCGCGCTCTGGTGCGTTTCGGTCAAGATCTGGAGCATGTCGTCATGGAGCTGCTGATGGCTGGCTTCACGGACAGCGACATTGAAGCCGTCCGTCAAGTATTTACACGTACTGAGGCCGTCGTTCAAAAAGTCGCGGTCATTCATCTGCGGTCCTTTGATATTCGGCAGTTGGCCTGACTGCGGATTGGCGATCTCATTAGGATTTGGGGCTTGCTGCGTTGGCATGGATCCAATCTCCTTTTACTGTGACGTTTGCTGCGGACGAGGCAGATTCGCCATTACGGCGTTATTATTCACCTGCAGGTGAGTCAGCAGCTTTTGGTAATGACGTTGATGCATTTGTCCGGCTTTGTCGAACGCTTGTTTCAATTGCGGATTGATCGTTTGTTGGGCGAAAAAATGAAACTTCTTAAATGCGTTCAGTTCCCAGGACAGCGCATCCTTGAGGTAAAGCAAATCTTTGGTCGTAATCACACGGGGAGGAACGGGTATCGGCACTTGAGCCGGAGGATTCATGGTCGTCGTCGTCATCAAAGTACTCCTTTCCTGATTACGAAGTTTTCACTATATATAATGAACATTCAAAGGCGGATTATGCTCTGGATTAATTTTTTATGAATGAAAATGAATGAAAACTGTGCTAAGATAATAATTCATTGAATGACTACAGGTTCCATAACCAGAAAGGTGACCTCATGAGCTCTATAACATCCGGGAGGACGGCAAAGGCTGCCAGTACCAAAGATTTCAATCTGTTTTTATTAACCTGGCCGATTTTTTTGGAATTGTTTCTTTTTATGCTGATGGGGGCTGTCGATACCTTTATGTTAAGCGCGGTTTCGGACGATGCGGTCTCTGGTGTAGGCGTGGCGCATCAGGTGATTTTTATCGCTATTTTAGTCCTTGAGGTGATTGGGAACGGTGCGGCGATTGTCGTCGCTCAATACATAGGCTCCAGAAAACCGGCCGACGCGGCCCGAATTTCAGCGACAGCCGTCACCCTGAACTTAATGATCGGCTTGACGCTGAGCGCAAGCTTTGTTCTCTTTGGAAACCGGCTGCTGCAAGCAGTGAATTTGCAAGGGGATATTTTGCGCTACGCTCAGATCTATATCGTCATTGTAGGCGGCGGCTTATTTCTTCAGGCAATGATCAACACGTTATCCAGCATAATTCGAACGTACGGGTATACCAAGCAGTCGATGTTTGTTTCGTTGGGGATGAACGTCATTCATGTAGCGGGTAACTATCTGTTGATTTTCGGTCATTGGGGTTTCCCGGAAATGGGCGTCGCAGGAGCGGCTTTATCCACGGTCCTCAGCCGCGGGATAGCCGTTATCGTCTTTTTTTGGCTGCTGTACCGCATCATGGAGATCAGGGTGAAAGTAAGAGATTATGTTGTCCTTTCCAAAGTTTATGTAGGTAAAATACTGAAAATCGGAATTCCATCGGCCTTTGAACAACTGACATATCATGCCTGCCAGACGGTCTTTCTATACTATGTTACCTTCTTGGGGGCTGCGGCGCTGGCTTCCAGACAATATGCAATGAACATTTCGATGTTTATCTTTTTGTTTAGTGCAGCCATCGGGATGGGGACGGCGATCATCACCGGCCGTCTAGTGGGTGCGGGACGGAAGGATGAAGCTTATTACAGGGTATGGCAAAGCTTGAAATGGGGCCTGTTCCTTACCGTTCTGGTCGATATCGTCGTGATCCTGTTCCGTGACCCTCTGATCGGCATATTTACGCAGGATCCCGTTATCCTTGGCTTGACTTCACAGGTCATTGTTCTAAGCCTATTGCTCGAAACCGGGCGTACGTTTAACCTTGTGCTGATCAATTCACTGCGAGCAGCCGGGGATGCGAAATTTCCCGTGTATATGGGTCTGATCTCGATGGCAGGAATGAGCTTGCCCTTAGGTTATTTTCTTGTATTCCATTTGAATCTCGGATTAGCCGGGGTTTGGCTGGCGATTGCTGCGGATGAATGGACGCGGGGAATCATTATGTTCTTCCGTTGGCGAAGCAGGACATGGGAAAAGCTGGCGCTGGTCGATTCTTCGGGAAATCCGGTGTCGGCGGCTGCCGGCACATCATAAATAAACGATTAAGAAGGGCTGACCATCCGGTCAGCCCTTTAAACGTATCTGTATTAAATGATTCCTTGTGCCAGCATGGCATCGGCAACTTTGGTAAATCCGGCGATATTCGCCCCAACCAGGAGGTTTCCGGGCTGGCCGTATTCTTCAGCGGCTTGGACGCTGCTTCTGTAGATGTTTTTCATAATAGCATGAAGCTTGTCATCGACTTCGTGGAAGCTCCAGGAATATCTCATGCTGTTTTGAGCCATTTCCAATGCGGATACGGCTACGCCGCCGGCATTAGCAGCTTTCGCCGGTCCAAACAGGACTTTGTTGGCCAAGAATACATCGATAGCTTCCAATGTGGACGGCATATTCGCGCCTTCGCCTACAGCCTTCACCCCATTGGCAACCAGAAGCTTAGCGGAGGCTTCGCTAATTTCATTCTGCGTAGCGCATGGCAGAGCAATGTCACACGGGATCGTCCAAATGCCTTCGCAGCCTTCATGGTATTCGGCGTTAGGATGTTCCTTGACGTATTCGCTGATGCGTTTTCTCTCGACTTCTTTTATCTGTTTTACCGTTTCGAATTTAATGCCGTCCGGATCATAAACATATCCGTTGGAATCGCTGCAAGCGAGCACTTTGGCGCCCAATTGGGTCGCTTTTTGAATCGCATACAGGGAGACGTTGCCGGATCCGGAAATGACGACCGTGCTGTCTTCAAAGCTTAACCCAATGGACTTCAACATTTCTTCTACGAAGTAGACCGTACCGTAACCGGTAGCTTCTGTACGCGTCAAGCTGCCGCCGTAACCGATTCCTTTGCCCGTCAGCACACCGGCTTCATTGCCTCCGCGGATTCTTCTGTATTGACCGAACATATAACCGATTTCTCTAGCGCCTACGCCAATGTCGCCGGCCGGCACGTCCGTATCCGGACCGATGTATTTAAACAGCTCCGTCATGAAGCTCTGGGTAAATCTCATGATCTCTCCGTCGGATTTCCCTTTGGGATCGAAGTCGGATCCGCCCTTGCCTCCGCCGATCGGCTGCCCTGTCAAGGAGTTCTTGAAAATTTGCTCGAATCCTAAAAATTTAATGATGCTGGCATTGACGGAAGGATGAAATCTTAATCCGCCTTTATAAGGGCCGAGAACGCTGTTGAATTGAACCCGGAATCCGCGGTTAACCTGCACTTTTCCTTGATCGTCCACCCAAGGCACTCTGAACGTGATCATTCTTTCGGGCTCGACAATTCTTTCCAGAATACCGGCCTGCATGTATTTGGGATGTTTTGCAAAAACAGGGACAAGCGAAAATAAAATTTCCTTAATCGCCTGATGAAATTCGCTTTCATGAGGATTGCGCTTGATTACGGTATCATAAACTTCATTGACATATGTTCTTGCTGCTAATTCATTATGCTGTGCTGTTTCTAACGCCATGCTTTAACCTCCGTTATTTATTGTCTTCAGGTCAAATGATCCTTTCCCATTCAAATTATTTTTACATATTTATATTAAGAAAACAATAGCTTTTATACAAAAAATAAGAGGTTGATTTGCATGCAAGTTATATAACATATATTTAACATAATACGTTATAAGCATCTTTTATTTATGGATATATTTTACAACCACATCTATTTGCATGACAAAATTATTTTATGTAGGCACACTAAATAATGAGGCTATTATTACGGACTGGTTCACAGTCAATTTCAAAATGAGCCGGTCTCTTGATCATCGAATCGCCTTCAAGAGAACTCTGCCATCAAGTCGGCAAGCAAACAAACGCCCTTCTATCTTATAGAAAGGCGTTTGGTTTGGCTGTATTATCCCGGGCGCAATATGGAGAGTACGGCCTCCTTGATTTCCTGATAGCCCGTACACCGGCAAATGTTGGACTGCAGCCAATCTTGGATGATTTCATCGCTGGCGTGGGGATGGGTTTGAATTAAGGCATGGCAATTCATGATGAACCCCGGGGTACAGTAACCGCATTGAAAGGCCCCATGCTCGATAAACGCTCTCTGGATGGGAGCATCCGTCAATCCTTCAATCGTGGTGACCTGTTTTCCCGCTGCCTCCACGGCAAGCATGATGCAGGACTTCATCGGCTGGCCGTCGACCAGAACCGTGCAGGCCCCGCAGTCTCCATTGAGACAGCCCGGCTTGGCGCCGGTCAGTCCCAGTCCTTCCCTCAGCACGTGCAGCAGCGTATCCGCCGGTCTGACGGCAGCATCTTTGACTTCCTTATTTATGTTAAGCTCCACCATGACCTTATAGGCGTCGATATCTTTCATGCGATTCTCCTTCCAGTGAAAGGATCGTGTCCAGCAGCGTGTGTTTCAGAACCCATTCCCGGTAAGCCGCCGATCCGTTGAAATCGTCCAGTATCGGAGCGGGCAAATGGACAAGGGCCTGCTCGATTCTCAGCCGAAGCGGAAGCTCCCGCCGGTTTAGCGCGTCTTCCATCATCGGCGACCGAAACGGAAATGCGCACACACCGCTGAAAGCCACGCGGATCATGGCATTCGTCCGGATGGCGGCTACCGTTAGCAGCGGATAACCGATATCGGACACCTTCCGCTTTTTTACCGCGGCATAAGGCATGCCGATATAGCTTGAGTCGGTAAGCGAGTGCACCAGGAATTCCCCCTTTTCCAGCTGCAGCTGTCCATGGAACACCTGATGGATCGACACCTGCTTCCACCCTGCAGGACCGGCGATCCGCACTTCACTGTCGGTCAATAATAAGGGCAGCACCGTCTCCCTATACATCAGCCGGCTGCAAATGTTTCCGCCCAAGGTAATTTTATTCCGGGAGGTCCGGTCGGCCACGCCGGCAGCGGTTTCTCCCAGCAGGGGAAAGGCGAGGGAGTCATGCAGCCGGGACAGACTCAAGGCCGATCCGAGAACCAGCTTTTGATCCTGGACGGCAAGGATCGTGCATTCGGGAATTTTTTTGATATCGATCACGGCGCGAGGCTGGACCGGGAGGGTTCTGCCCATCGTAATGATTTCCGTTCCGCCGGCATAATACATCGGTTCTTTGCCCTGAAGCGCAAGATCATGGAACAGGCGAACGCCTTCAAGCGCGGTGACCGGCTGATAATATTCGAAATTATACGGAATCATGCCGCGCCTCCATGACCGTTTGCCAAACGAGCTCCGGGAAAAGGGGGAGCCGGTTGAGCGGGACCCCGGCGGCTCTGGAGAGTGCGCTTGCAAGGGCCGCAGGCATCCCGATTAACCCGTGCTCGCCCAGTGCCCGTGCCCCGAATGGAGCTTCCAGGCAAGGATTCTCCACGAATTGCACGACATATTCCGGCTGTTCTCCGTAGCGGAACAGATGGTAATCGCGAAGCGTGGCGTTGCCGATGACTCCCTGGTTATCAAAAAGGAAGGTTTCCCGGTTGGCGAAACCCAGACCCATGCTCATCGCGCCCATGACCTGTCCTTCGGCCGTCTTCGGATTCAGCACTTTTCCCGCATCGATCACGGAGACGGCCTTTAGTATTTTATAAGTATAATCTCGGGTATCCAGCTCAATTTCCACCGCTTGCGCCGCCACATTCCATTCCGGTCCGGGATTGCCTTCCCCCGTTTCCGGATTAAGGTAGGTCATCTGTCTTTGGATATAATGGCCTCTCCCGATAATTTGTCCTCCAATCGCGTTCCCGTTAGGATACGTGTAGCCGTAACAGATGTCTTTGATCGCGATTTGAACGGAAGGATCGGCTTTAACAAAAATGTTCCCCTGTCCGACTTCCAGGTCTTCCGGGTCGACCCTGAGCACACAAGCGGCAATATCCAGCAGTTGGCGGATCGCATCGTCCGCTGCTTTCAAAACCGCGCGTCCGGCCATAAACGTGCCGCGGCTTGCCACGGTTTTCCAATGCTCGGGGGTGATCTGAGTATGGATGGGATAACGGACATGAATTTGATCAGGATCCATCCGCATGCGTTCGGCGAGCATCTGCGCGAGCACCGTCTTCGTTCCTGTCCCGATTTCCACGACACCGCATTCCAGATTCATGCTGCCGTCGGGATTGAAAGAAACAATGGCTCCCGAGCCGGCATCCGGATCCATGGAGGAATTTTTCCAGCTGCAGCTGATGCCTTTGGCCCTGATTTTATAAGCGTCAACCCGCCGGACGGTCCAGTCGTCCCATTCGATCAGCGTCCGCAGCCTTCGCATGCATTCCTGTAAATCGCCGAGATTGCTGGAATTCAGGACATTGCGCGTCGGGCTGATATCGCCCGGGGTCACGATGTTCCTCAAGCGAAGCTCCATAGGGTCTAGCTGCAGCTTATCGGCCAAAGCGTCCATTGCCCGTTCTATGGCAAACGTAAGCTCCGAATGGCCGTATCCGCGGTAGGCGGAAGCGTAAGGATGATTGGTATAGACGGTCAAACAATCGCAGTACAGGTTGTCGATCGCATAAGGTCCCGTACAATCTGCCGCCGCCGCTCTGGCAACGTCGCTCGATTTGTCACAGTAGGCGCCTCCGTCAAACCGGTAGATGATCTCTGCGGCAGTAATTTTGCCTTCCTGCGAGCTTCCCAGCTTGACGGTGGCTTCAAGGCCGATATGCCCGGGGGAGGTCACCATATCCTCCTCTCGGGTGTTGACGATTTTGACCTTGCGGCCGCCGACTGCCTTGGAAGCGATATAGGCGACAAGCTCGAGCTGGATGGCTGCTTTCCCGCCATAGCCTCCGCCGACAAAGGGCGTTTCGACGATAATTTTGCCCGGATCTATGCGGAAATAGATCCCCATATATTTTTTAACCGCAAAAGGCGCTTGGGAGGAGGTTTCGATATGGATACAACCGTCCGGCCTTATTTCCGCAACGGCGCTTCGCGTTTCCATCGCGGCATGATCGGACGGGACGAATGCCACGCTGGTTTCGATGACCGTGTTACTCTCATTCCAGCCCTTCTCCATCTCTCCCTTCCGGATTTGGATGATGCTGGCGATATTGGTACCGGGACGGGAAACGACACCGGGCGCTTTATCATATTCCCCGAGCTTTTCGTGCACTAAAGGAGCATCGAACCGCAAGGCTTCCGTGGGGGAATTCACCACCGGCAGGGGATTATACTGCACATCAATGAACAAGGCGGCCCGAAGTGCGCAAGCTTCGCTGTCCGCCACGACAACGGCAACGGTTTCACCGAAAAATCGGACCTTGTCCTTAGCAATAACGGGCCGGTCACGAATTTCTTCTCCTGTCAGCACATCGCAGTCTTCTCCCGTCAGTATGGCGCGGACGCCTCTGATCTGCCAGGCCCGGGACGTATCGATCTTCACGATGGCGGCATGGGCATAGGGGCTGGTCACCATCCTTGCGTGAAGCATTCCGGCTTCCATACGGTCGCCGGTGTATTTGGCCGCTCCCGTTACCTTATCACGCGACTCCTTCTTGGGAATGCTCTTGCCGATGACTTTCAAGTGATCCATGCTCTCCCTCCCGATTCATTCACTTTACCGATTGGCTGATTCCCGAACGTCAGTAAATTATATGAATCCGAGGTCTCTTTAGTACGAATTGCATTTCATGGGGAAGGAGGGGCGGTGGTGAAAGGGGCTTCTGTTTTATACAGATCGGTGTATCATCATGCGGAAGGAATGGCTGCGTCCTGTTGAAAATAAAGTGAAGCGGGGAGTTGCGGCTTGCGGGTCCAAGCGGAGCAGAGCCGGGAGGGGCATCACCTTAAAGCAGTCTGAAACGTTCCAGTTGATCCCACAAGCGTTCTTTTCGCAGAATCTCTATTTGCTTTGCACCGATCAGGTCAAAGTGGGGAAAAGGGTCGCGGTTATGAATATATCTTGGATCTAATCCGTTGGCTGCGCACCACTCGGATAAGCGCTCCAGATTCGAGCAGCCGACTTTGGTTACCGTATGAATGCCCGGAAAACGGGGCTCCAGCCAAAAGTGGGTGATAAAAGCGATCTCTCCCCTGGACACAGCTTCTTTCCACTGCATCAGTTCTTCTCTGGTGATCCCGAATGCCACTGTGTTTCCTCCTTCACCTATCCGGTCGTTCATGATGAATTATGATGTATAATGGCAAGAATGATTGCGACTTCCCATTGGTTCAATTATTTTGCTCCTGCCGGGGACGAATCCCATTCATCCGCCAGCATCCCGTAAACGGCAAGGTCGATATAGCGGTCATACAACCGCTGTCCTCCGCGGGCGACTCCTTCGAAGGAGAATCCGAGCCTCTCCGGCACGGAACGGCTCTTCAGGTTATTCACGCCGGCCCGGATTTCCACCCGGTACAGACCCAGTCCCTTAAAGGCATGAGAGACCATCGCGCGGCAAGCGCGGGTCATGATCCCGAGGCCTTGATGGGATTCGGCCAGCCAATACCCGATGGACGTGCGGCGGTTCAACAGACAAAGCGCATGATGATCGATCGTTCCGCACAGTTCTCCGTGAAACAGGATGCCTGCCGTCATGCCATCTCCCTTGGCCCAACGGATTCGTGCGGACTCGATGAAGGATCGGGTGTCCTGGGGACTTTTGGTTGCATCGACCCAGGCCATCCATTTCCGCAGATAGCTGCGGTTCGCATGAATAAGCCGGTATAGCGCTTCTGCGTCAGCGGGCTCCAACAGCTTTAATTCCAATTCGTCATCGATCCTGTATTTAAACATGCTCCCGGGACCTCCTGCGGAAAGACCGTACATGCGGCCGATTTTTCTCCTTGAACAAAGTCCTCTTTGATCAGAAGATGATTCTATTATATCGCAGAACAGTAAAGGATGCCGAATCCTGAAAACGGTAAATCCGGGTTAAACCGCCTCTTTCGCAAATCTTATGCCGTCTCTTGCTTCCTTTAAATAAAGGAGAGCGGTCTCCTCATCCCAATGGAAGGTGTCTCTCATGAAGCGGACGGTGGGCTCCAGCCACCGCGCGGCGCTTTGGTGGTCGAAATTGACCGCCCCTGTACGGCGATTGAGAAAATCAAGAGGGCGGGTTACCATTTCTTCCTCTATGCCGTAGATGAGCGAAGCCAATGCGTCAATCTCCATTCCGTAGGCCGCGGAGGCTTCGCGCAGGGAGTCAAATTTGGCGTACACCGACGGCACGTTGCTGCCGTAACGACGGACGAGGGCCGCCGCCCGCTTCTCAGACAAGCCCTGGTGGATGCCATGCTGCGTCCACTTGGCGGTAAACGCATCAAAGCCTTCCGGAAAATCTCCGCCGGATAGCTTGATTTGATCGGTACTGCAGCCCGGGAACGTACGGCCGGTTTCTTTGTTCAGCTGCTCCGCTACCAGATCGATAACCCGTTCGGCCATTTTGCGGTAGCCGGTCAGCTTGCCTCCGGCAATGGTGATGAGACCCGAGGGAGAAAGGAAGATTTCGTCCTTGCGGGACAGCTCGGACGGTGATTTGCCGTCTTCGTGGATAAGCGGCCGCAGCCCCGCCCAACTGGCCTCGACATCTGCTTCCGTAAGTCCGATGGAAGGGAACATGTAATTTGCCGCATCGAGTAAATAAGTCAAATCAGCCTTGGTCATCCGGGGATGCTCCAGATTGCCTTCGTAATCGGTGTCCGTTGTCCCAATGTAGGTCTTGCCGTCCCGTGTGACTGCAAACACCATACGGCCGTCCGGTGTATCGAAATAAATCGTCTGCCTCAGCGGGAATCGGCTTTGATCGACGACGATATGGACCCCTTTGGTTAAGTGCAGCCGTTTGCCCTGCTTCGATTGGTCCAGCTCGCGCAGCTTGTCTACCCACGGGCCGGCGGCGTTCACGATCTTGCTTGCCCGAATCTCGAAGGTTTGTCCTGAATTCCGGTCTTCCGCCTTCACGCCGACAACCTTGCCGTTCTCATACAAGAACTGTGCCGCTTTCGTATAATTGACGGCTTTGACCCCGCGGCTTACCGCCGCTTTCATAATCTCGATCGTCAGCCGCGCATCATCCGTACGGTATTCGACATAATAACCGCCCGCCAGCAGCTTATCCTGCCACAACAGCGGTTCTTTGGCGATCGTTTCGCTTTTGGACAGCATTTTGCGGCGTTCCTCCCGCTTGACCCCGGCAAGCCAATCGTACACGTAAAGACCGACGGATGTGGCTAGCTTACCGTACGTGCCCCCTTTGATAATCGGCATCAGCATCCATTCCGGGATGACGACATGCCGGGCATTTTCGTAGACGATAGCGCGTTCGCGCCCGACTTCCCGCACCAGCTTGACCTCGCCCTGCTTCAGATATCTCAATCCTCCGTGAACGAGTTTTGTCGACCGGCTGCTGGTACCTGCCGCGAAATCCTGCATCTCGATCAGAGCAACCTTGAGTCCGCGCACCGCGCCGTCCAGTGCAATGCCCGCACCCGTAATACCGCCTCCAATCACCAGCATGTCGTATGTTTCCCGTGCCAGTTCAAGCTGAATATCGTTTCGTTTTAGGCTGGAAAATGTTTGAGTCATGTGTACTCCTCTCTGGAGACAAATATGCAAAAAAAGGAAAAAGACACACAACAGCATCATTGATACCCGATCAATGAAGGGTTATGGTCTTTTTCCTCGTCTCCGACCCAGTGGTTATTATATTACCTTCATCATAACCCCTTTTTTCGCTGGCTGCAAGAGGGGGCATATCCATTTTTATTTTGGTACATCTTTACAGAAGTTGCGATTTCTTGTATCGTAGTGCTGCGAAAGAAATCGATGGACTCATCGGTTTAAGGAATCCGGAGCAGGTTTATTTTACAGGAGAGGAAGCGATATCCTTGTACGTGATGGCTCTTGATCAAGGTACGACAAGCGCTAGAGCGATCTTGTTCGATAAAGCGGGGCAAATCGTTGCCGATGCACAAAAGGAATTTCGGCAAATCTACCCGAAACCGGGCTGGGTGGAGCATGATCCGGAGGAAATATGGGACGTCCAGCTCGAGATGATTCGCCAAGCGCTGGCGCAGGCAGGCATTGGGCCTCAGCAGGTTTGCGCCATCGGCATTACGAACCAGCGGGAAACCACCGTGGTTTGGAATCGGCGTACGGGCCGGCCGGTGTATCATGCCATTGTATGGCAAAGCCGTCAGACCAGCAACATTTGTCACGAGCTGCAGCAGCGGGGATATGAAGACCTTGTACGGAGCAAGACCGGACTTTTGATCGACGCCTATTTCTCGGGTACGAAACTGAAGTGGATTCTGGATCATGTGGAGGGCGCGCGCGATCAAGCGGAACGGGGCGAGCTCGCATTCGGCACGATCGATACATGGCTTGCCTGGAAGCTGAGCGGAGGAAAGCTGCATGTGACGGATTATTCGAACGCGTCGAGAACGCTTTTGTTCAATATTCATTCCCTGGAATGGGACGACGAGCTGCTGAACATGCTGCAGGTTCCACGTTCCATGCTGCCGGATGTCCGCTCCTCGAGCGAAATTTACGGATACACGGAGGAGAGCCTGCTGGGCGCCGGTATTCCGATTGCGGGCATTGCCGGTGATCAGCATGCGGCCTTGTTCGGTCAAGCCTGCTTTGATGAAGGAATGGTGAAAAATACGTATGGCACCGGCTGCTTCATGTTAATGAACACCGGAACTAAAGCGGTTGCATCCACGCATGGCTTACTGACAACGATCGCTTGGGGATTGGATGGTAAAGTGGAATATGCGCTGGAAGGAAGCATCTTCGTTGCTGGGGCGGCCATTCAGTGGCTGAGAGACGGGCTGAAGCTGATCGGTACCGCGTCCGAATCTGAGGAGAGAGCGGCATCGGTTTCCAGCACGGAAGGCGTATATTTCGTCCCCGCGTTTGTTGGCCTCGGTGCGCCCTATTGGGATATGGAAGCCCGCGGAGCCATATTCGGTCTAACCCGGGGTACGACGGATAACCATTTGATCCGTGCGGCGGTTGAATCGCTGGCGTATCAAACGCGCGATGTGCTGGAGGCGATGGAAGCCGATTCAGGCATTAAGGTACAAAAGCTTGCAGTTGACGGCGGCGCTGCGGCGAATAACTTCTTGATTCAATTTCAAGCGGATTTGCTGGGTACGAAAGTGGAGCGTCCGACGGTCAATGAAACTACGGCGTTGGGAGCGGCCTATTTGGCCGGTCTAGCCGTTGGCTATTGGCGCAGTAAAGAGGACATTATCCATAACCGTGTCGTCGAGCGGACATTTACGGCCGCTGCCAAACCCGAAGAACGCGATCGCTTGTATGCCGGGTGGAAGAGAGCCGTACATGCGACCATGCGCTACAAAGAAGGCGAGCAAAGCTAATTCAGGAGGAGCAATGGGATGAAAGCCATCATAAACCAGTCCATCGTACCCGCAATTCGCAATATGAAGGATTTTGATCAGCTGCTGAAGACAGACTACGAATTTCTCGTCCTGTTAAACGCGCACATCGCTCAGGTGAAGCCGCTTGTACGCCGGGCTGCCGAGCAGGGGAAGAAGATGTTTCTCCATGCCGATCTCATCGAGGGCTTAAAATCGGATGAATACGCAACCGAATTTTTGGCGCAGGAAATCGGGCCCGCGGGCATCATTTCCACACGCAACAATGTGGTGCTCACCGCCAAAAGAAAAGGGCTTATTGCCATTCAGCGCCTTTTTATGCTCGATACCCTCGCGCTGGAAAACAGCTATGTACAGCTTGAAAAAACGAAGCCCGATTACGTCGAGGTGCTCCCCGGCATTATACCGCATATTATCCGGGAGTTTTTGGAGGAAACGAAAATCCCCGTGCTGGCCGGAGGCCTGATCCGCACCGACGAAGATGTGCGGCTGGCGCTTGAAGCGGGGGCGACGGCGGTGACCACATCGAGAAAAGCGCTGTGGCAGAAGCAAGAAGCGTGAGGAAATAGAGGGATTTACCATTTGCAATAAAAATGCTGTTGATTTTTGTGAATTTTTAATTTATACTGAGTACCAAGTTAATAGAAGCGGTTACATGAATTGGAGAAGACCTTCAACTGCTCGTATCGATGGTACATTCGGTACGTGAATTTGAAGGTTCTTCTTTTTTTATTCTCTTAGAGGGGGTTGTCCGATGGAGAAGCTGGCCAAACGCAGTGACGCAAGGATAGGCCTTACCCCTAATGCAAAGCGGAAAGCGGTTTCCAATTTTTTATTAGGGATGTTGTATCTGGGACCGATGCTTTTTCTCATGATTGTGTTCATTTTTTATCCGATTTTAAAAACGCTGTATTACAGTTTTTATTCGACGAATCCGCGAGGTGTTCCGGTATTGTTCGTCGGATTGGACAATTACATCAACCTGGTGACTTCAGACAGCTTTTTGACAAGCATGAAAGCGACGTTTCTTTATGTGCTGTACACGGTGCCTATTGGAGTAGCATTGGCTTTGTTCCTGGCGGTGATAGCAAGCGAAAAATTGAGGGGAATCGAATTTTTTCGGGTCATTTTTTCATCTACCGTCGGTATTTCCGTCGCGGCAGGATCCACCATCTGGCTTTTTATTTTCCACCCAAGCATCGGATTGCTTAATCGTGTGTTGGGTTATGCCGGAATTTCTCCGATTGCCTGGCTGACCGATTCGGACTGGGCGCTCATTTCGGTATCTATCACTTCGATCTGGATGGGTATCGGCTTTAACTTCATCATTCTGCTCGGCGGATTGCAAAGTATTCCAGAGGATATTTACGAGAGTGCTACGATTGACGGGGCCGGTTATTGGACCAAATTGTTCCGTATTACCTTGCCGATGGTATCACCAAGCTTGTTTTTCGTCATTATCGTCACGGTCATTCACTCGTTTCAGTCGTTTGGACAGATCGATATCTTGACGCAAGGCGGCCCGGCGGAATCGACGAACCTGATCGTATACTCGATTTTCCAAAATGCGTTTATTCATTACAAGTTCGGCGTAGCGAGCGCACAGGCGATCATTTTGTTCATCGTTGTGCTTATTGTTACCGTTATTCAATTTAAAGTGGGCGAAAAGAAGGTGCATTACCAATGACAAGGACAATGGCTGGCAAGATCCTCTTCTATGTCATTTTGACGCTCATGGCCGTGCTGCTTTTTTTACCGGTCGTTTATGCGATTTCTGCCAGCTTAATGAGCACGCAAGAGTTGATGACAGGCAAGCTTTTTCCGAGCGTGCTTCATTTCAGCAACTACACGACAGCGCTGGCCAATGTGCCGCTGCTGAAGTTTATGTTTAACAGCCTGGTCGTTTCCACTGCGGTAATGCTGGGACAGCTCGTTGTCTGCAGCTTGGCTGCTTACGCCATCGTATTTATCGATTTCAAGGGCAGAAACGTTGTGTTCTTCCTGCTGATCTCTACGATGATGATTCCATGGGAAGCGACGATTATTCCAAACTACTTAACAATCCTCAATTTGAAGTGGGTCAATACGTATTACGGTTTGACGGTACCGCATTTTGCCATCGCCTTCGGGGTGTTTCTGCTGCGCCAGCATTTTATGACGATCCCGAGGGAACTGTCAGAATCGGCTCAAATCGAGGGCTGTGGCCGGTTCCGCTTCTTCCTGACCTTTGTCCTTCCGCTGTCGCGCTCAATGTTAAGCGCCTTAGGCGTTTACGGGTTCCTGACAACATGGAACATGTATCTGTGGCCTCTGTTAACGACAACTAATGACCGTGTGCGTACGGTCCAAATCGGCATCAAGATGATGCAGGCGCAGGAGACGAGCACGAACTGGCCAGTTGTCATGGCTGGAGTCATGATTGTATTGATACCGACGTTGCTTTTCTTGTTCCTGAGCATGAAGCAGCTAAAGAGAGGCTTAATGGCAGGGGCGTTAAAAGGATAAATTATAATGAAAAGGGGATAAAAAACAATGAAATTGAAATCATTATGGCTCAGCTTATTGTCGCTTGTGATTGTATTTTCCCTTGTAGGCTGCAGTCCGGAGGCATCGACATCCGAAGCCCGTAAAACCGGTGACGGTAAAATCAAGGTTACGTTCTGGCATGCTATGAATGGAACGCCGGGCGACCTCATTAAGAGCATGGTAGACAAGTATAATGCGAGTCAGTCGAAATATTTTGTAGAAGCTTCATACCAAGGGACTTATGAAGAAGCGTTGACCAAGCTGAAGGCGGTAGGTGGGACGAAAGAAGCGCCTACGATTATGCAGGCTCAGGAAATCGCCACCAAATACATGATTGATAGCGGTTTCGTACAGCCCGTGCAGGATTTTATCGTCAAAGACAATTATGATCTTTCCAAGCTCGAAGAAAATATTTTGGGTTATTATCAAGTGAATGGCAAGCTGTATTCCATGCCGTTTAACACTTCTAACTCCATTTTGTTCTATAATAAAGATAAGTTTAAAGCAGCAGGTCTGGATCCGGAGAATCCGCCGACAACGTACGCCGAGATTCGCGAGGCAGCCAAAAAATTGACTAACAGCAACGATAAAGGATTCTCCCTTGTTATTTACGGCTGGTTTGTTGAGCAGCTGTTGGCTAACCAGGGCGCAGATATGGTAGATCACGGCAACGGTCGCGATGCACTGGCTACCAAGTCGCTGTTGGACTCAAAGCAAAGCCTGGAAATTTTCAAATGGCTGGATGACATGAACAAGGATGGTTCCATCGGCAACTACGGCCGTAAGTTCGATGATGTTCGAGCAGCGTTCAGAGCAGGGAAAGTGGCGATGTTCCTGGACTCCACAGCAGGCACGCCGGGGAACGTGAAAGACGTGCCGTTCCAGGTAGGAACGGCATTCATGCCAAGTCCGGACGGCAAAAACAATGGTGTAATCGTCGGCGGCGCTTCGCTATGGATAATGAACAGCGTGGCGGAGGAGGAAAAAGAAGGCGCCTGGGATTTCATGAAGTTTATGACACAGCCGGAAACGCAAGCGGAATGGGCGGCCGGCACCGGTTATTTCCCGATCACGAAAGCCGCCTATGACCAACAAGTGCTGAAAGATACGTATGCCAAGTATCCGCAGTTTACTACGGCCGTTAAACAGCTTCAACAAACGAAATTGTCTTCTGCAACCAAAGGCGCTCTGATCTCCGTATTCCCGGAAGCGAGGCTGGAAGTAGCGACAGCGATCGAACGAGTCTATAAAGGCGAAGATCCGCAGAAAGTCGTAGATGAGCTGAATAAGAAAGTAACGGGCCTGATTGAGGAAAACAACAAGGTATCGCAAAAATAATAATTAAAAATGTGCTGAGACGGACATCGTCTCAGCACATTTTTAAAACAGAGGTGTTAAGGATGCTTATTATTGCGCATCGGGGAGCTTCCGGATATGCCCCGGAAAATACGATCGCTGCCTTTGAGCTGGCGATTAATCAAAATGCAGATGGCATGGAGCTGGATGTGCATCTCACGAAGGACGGCGAGGTGGTCATTTGTCATGACGATGATGTCAAAAGGACAACGAACAGTCAAGGCCTGATTAAGGACATGACGCTTGAGGAACTGCGGCGTTTGGATGCGGGCTCATGGTATGGCGAGTCGTTCAGAGGGATAACGATTCCGACGCTGCAGGAATTTATGGCGCTCGCAGCCGACACCCATATGCTGATCAACCTGGAGATCAAAAATTTACCCTACTACCACAAAGGGATTGAGCAAAAGCTGATTCGTTCCGTTCATGAGCATGACATGCTCGACCGGGTCGTCATTTCCTCCTTTGATCATTACGCGCTTGCGGAAACGGCACGTCTTGAGCCGGCGATGAAGCTCGGGGTGCTGTTCTCCACCAGAGTGATCGATCCTTGGGATTATGTACGCAAGCTGCCGTTTGCTGCATACAGCCTGCATCCGCATTATTCGTTTGTTGATGTGGAATATATTCGTCAATGTCACGCTCATGGCTACAAAGTGTACCCCTATACCGTTAACGAGGCGGAATGGGCAGGGCCTTTAGCCCAAGCGGGGCTGGACGGAGTGATCACTAATTATCCGGATCGTTTCCGGTGAGAGCAGGGTTGCAGATATGTCGTATGTTTTTCTTGGTAAACTGGGCTTTTCTCTCTTACTTGGGCTGTTGATCGGCATCGATCGGCAGCTCAAGCATAAGCCGCTCGGCATGAAAACGAGCATGGTGATCTCCGTCGCCAGCTGCCTGATCACGATTGTCTCCATCGAATCGGTGCACCAATATTCCGTTCCGGGGCATACGAACATGGATCCCCTGCGGCTGGCTGCACAAATCGTCAGCGGCGTCGGCTTTATCGGTGCAGGTGTCATTCTTCGGAGAAACAACGATGTGATTTCAGGTCTCACAACAGCTGCCATGGTATGGGCGGCGTCAGCTTTGGGGATTGCAGCAGGGGCCGGATTTTATTTGGAGGCGGTTACAGCCGTGATTCTCATTATTATGGCCATCAACTTGTTCCCCATGTTTATTAAGCTGTTTGGTCCTCAAAGGCTGAAAGAAAGAGACGTGTCTGTCAACATTATCGTGGAGAACAACGATGAAATGACGGCATTGATCGATGAACTCCAGTGTGAAGAGATGCGGGTGAAGCATATTAAGGTGAAAGATGTCGACGGAGAAAAGCAGCAAATCCAAATGATTATGTCCGCTCCCAATAAACAGCGCACAACCTCGATCTATTACCGCATTAAGCAGTTAAGGCATGTTGTGGCGGTCGAAGTGGAAAATATCAGTTCGTAGCTTAGAAATAGAAACGGCGACCGCAGAGTGTCTGACGATAGCCAGACTTTGTGGCGGTGAGTAAAGCAGATGTTTTTGAGCATTATAAGCTTCTTGTACAAAGCGTCGACCGGATGGGATTCGGCGCTTTTTGGCGTGTTACAGAGAAGACGAAAACCATCTTTAAACCTGGTACATATGGTCGAACCATTCCTATAAGCTTGCCATACACTATTACCATCTCAAAAGAAAGGGTGGTAGATTTGGCAAACAGGGATGTAAGGCTTACTTTGTTCTCAGGCCTTAATTTTACAGGACGTCACCTCATCTTTAGACGCGGAGGGATTGCGGTCCGAAATCTGGGCGTGTTTCGTTTCAACAATATTCTCTCCAGTTTCCGGCTCAGAAAAATTGTCAATCGGAATGAAGTTACACTGGTATTGTTTTCAGGCACGAACTTTCGAGGGGCATTCCGCATTTTTCGGGGGAGTCAGGACGTAGCCGATTTGCGGCGCTTTGTTACCTCTTCTTTTATACTGGTAGGCCGTCGTCTTACGAGCGCTTAAATTAGAGAAATTCAACGCACAGGCAAACTTCCCAGAGACATTATAACGACCTAACGATCAGACCGTAATCCTTTGAATCAGCAATAACCTTGAACCTTAGCCGATGGATCCGTTCCATAAGCTAAGTTTTTTTCATTTTCAGCCAACTTTCAGGAAATGCACAACGATTCTTCAGTTGCCGCTCAGATGCAATTCAGGTAACGGGTCTATACTTCAACTTGTAAGAAAAAATAAAATGAAAAAGGTGGAAAAACGCTATGAAAACAATCGGTAAAAAAATGGTTGCAGGGACGATAATCGCCTCTTTTGTTCTTGGTGTCGGCTTTGTCGGGACGTTACATAATCAGGCCTTCGCGAATGAGTCGGCTGGCGCGAAGATTCAGAAGCCGGACTTCGGATCCGGGTGGGGAGACAAGGGCCGCGGAAAAATAAATCCGGGCGGCTTACGCGGCGGCCATGTCCTCCAAGAGACGGCAACCATACTAGGTGTGGAGCAGAGTGTAATTACAGATGCGATGAAGGAAGGTAAAACGTTACTGCAAATTGCACAGGAAAAAGGCCTGAGCGAGGAAGACTACCTGCAAAAGCTGGTTGACGTTCAAACGGCGGCCATCGACGCTCAAGTGACCGCCGGAACATTGACTCAGGAGCAGGCGGATCAAATGAAGTCCGGCCTATCCGACCGTTTGAAGCAGCAAATTGAAAACAAGGGCTTTGGTCATCCGGGTGAAGACCGCGGCAAAATGCCGTTTGGTCCTATGGGCAATCCGGAGGCATTGACACAGATTCTGGGTGTGACTCAAGAGGAGCTGGCTACAGAGTTGCAGGCCGGAAAGTCCCTGGCCGAATTTGCGGAATCCAAAGGCATCACAAAAGAAGAACTGGTCAGCAAAATAAAAGATAGTATGACCGAGCAGTTAAACCAATTTGTTGATCAAAAGGGAGGCTGGCATGGAAAAGCAAAGTCCGCTTCCGATGCGGCTGCTTCGAGTGCCGAAGCCGTGAACTAATTCATACGAATCGTGCGGTCCGTTTCCGACGGATCGCACGATTTTTTTGCCCTATGGCATTCAGCGAATTTTCAGCATTCATTCAATTAACTTTCAGCTTGCGTTCAGATTGGATTCAGCAACCAATACTAGACTGTTATGGAAGGAAGCCGATGGAGAGGGGAAAGACGAATGGAGTTACGCCGCAGCAAAAAGTGGATGATTGTGATTCTAGCCGTGCTGTTATGCGGAGCGGGCACTTATTATTATGTACATAACTCGGCATCAAAGCCTGCAGCGTCCGGGGCAGCGCAGCGAACAACGATGAAAGTAACCAGGGGCGCCATTACTTCTACGGTATCGGGGACAACCCAGTTCAAAGCTCAGGATATGCAAAATATTGTTGTTCCGGTAGACGGGATGATCAAAACGATGAACCTGACGCAAAATCGGGCCGTAAAGAAGGGGGATGTGCTTGTAGAGCTTTCCGTCCCTTCGACGGAAACCAATTTGAAGGAAGCGCGGGTTGCTCTGCAGCAGATGGAAAAAGAGCTGGCCAAGCTTCGGGAAGAGCAAAATCACATGAGTTTTACCGCGCCGATCAGCGGAAAGCTTACATTGGCCTCCAATCTGGATGTGGGAAGTCAAGTCAATAAGCTGGCCAAGGTGGCGACCATTTCCGACCCGTCGCAATTCAAGGTCAAGCTGCCGTTTTATTTGCAGGAAGCCGTTCAGCTCAAAAAAGGCGATCCGGTGGAACTGACGGTTGACGGTTTTATGCTTACCAAAATGGGAACGGTGGAGACGGTCAGCAGAGACATCAAGGCCGATGCGAATGGAAACAAGCTGGTGGACGTCGAAGTGATCGTGAACAATGACGGGACACTCTCCGCGGGAACGGTAGTAAAGGGAAGCATCGCTTCATCTGACCGGAATAAGGAATCCGTGACGCAGGGTGCTCTTGATTATATACATACAGCCGCAGTTTATGCCGGGGCGAGCGGAAATATTCAAAAGCTGAACTTCAAGGATGGCGAGACGGTAAACCGGGGGGACGTGATTGGGACGATCTATAACGACTCGATCCAGGACGAGATCATCAGTAAGGAAGCGGCGATCGAGAGCCAGAAAATCAAAGTGTTCGATGCGGAGCAAAAGGTAAAGCAGCTGACCATTACAGCGCCGTTCGACGGTGTTTTTTCGTCTGATTTCGCCAACAGCCAGACCAACGTGCTGAACAGCTATCCCGTAGGCGCTCAAATCGAAGCCAACACCATGCTCGGAGCGGTTGCCAGCTTAAGCACCATGCAGCTGCCCATTGCGGTGGACGAACTGGACTTGACCAGCATCAGGGTCGGTCAAAAGGCGCAAGTGAAAGTGGACGCTTTGTCCGGCCGGACATTTGAAGGGGAAGTGACCTCTGTATCCAATGTGGGTACAACGAGCAATGGCGTTACCACTTATGTTGTTGTCGTTTCGGTGAAGAACACCGATCAGAACGAATTGAAGTATGCGATGACCGCCACAGCCGAGATTTATATTCAGGACAAGAAAGATGTTCTGATCCTGCCGATCGAGGCCGTCCAAACCCAAAGAGGAAAGACCTACGTTTCGCTCCAAAAAGCGGATGGAACAGTCGAGGAACAGCATGAAATCCAGATTGGCATTCGGAGTGAAACGCATGTTGAAATCATAAGCGGCCTGAAGGAAGGCGATCAGGTCGTTATGCCGACAAGAAGAGCGACGACGAACAATCCGCAGTTCCCCGGGGGCGGATTTCCTGGCGGGGGCGGCGGATTCAGGATTCAAGGCGGAGGCGGCATGGGAGGAGGAACATTCGGCGGCGGCGGACGAAACTAATGGGTTACATGGCGGAAGGAGTCGTTTCCATTGAATATTATCGAGTTGAATCAGATTACCAAAAGCTATAGGCGCGGAGAAGAGCAGCTTTCGATTTTAAAAGGAATCTCTTTGAATATCGCCAAAGGTGATTTTGTAGCCATTATCGGACCCAGCGGATCGGGAAAATCGACTCTGATGAATACGATCGGGCTTCTCGATTCACCGACGTCGGGGACTTATACCTTGGATGGCGTAGCGACGGAACATTTGTCCGATAACGAGCTTGCCGAGCTGAGAAACCGCAAGATCGGGTTTATTTTTCAACAGTTTAATTTACTCCCGAGGCTGACGGCCCTTGAAAATGTGGAACTGCCCATGATCTATGCGGGGATGGGAGCAAAGGCGCGAAAAGAAAGAGCCCAGGCGATGCTCGAGGCTCTCGGAATGGGGCAGCGCGGCCATCATAAGCCGAGTGAGCTGTCGGGAGGACAGCAGCAGCGGGTAGCCATTGCCCGGGCGCTGGCCATTTCCCCGTCGCTTATCCTGGCGGATGAGCCTACGGGAGCGCTGGACTCGAGAACGGGCATTGAGGTGCTTGAGCTGATCAGAAAGCTTAACGAAGAAGGCAACACGATCGTTTTAATCACCCATGACAATCATATCGCCGATAACGCCAAACGGGTGGTCACCCTGCGGGACGGGGAAATCATCTCAGATGTGCGGAATGCTCCGATGCCTGCGAAGTCACAGGAGGCTGTGGTATGAGACCTTGGGAATTGGTTCGAATGGCGATGGCGACGGTGCTGGCCAATCCGCTTCGGACGGCGCTGACCATGCTGGGGGTCATTATTGGCGTCGCCTCGGTATTTACGCTGGTCTCGATTGGGCGGGGGTCGTCGGAAGCGATCGCCAAGCAGTATGAAAGTCTGGGCACAAATCTGCTCGTGGTCAATCTGATGGGCAATGGCCGGGCTACACAGCTGAACTATCAGGAGCTTATGCAGATGGAGAGCTTGCCCGGGTTTAAAGCGATCGCCCCGACCATGACGAAAAACAACTCGAATATCAAATACGACCGGGAGACGGAAACCTTTAATGTGATCGGGACCAATGACCGTTATTTGGATATGCAGAAGGGAGAAGTGGCGAGCGGGCGATTCCTCGCCCAGGCGGATATCGACTTTCGGAATCACGTGGCTGTCATTGGCAGCGAGGTGGCTGCGAAGTTTTTTGGAACCGGCGATCCGCTCGGGGAGAAGTTGAATATTGACGGATATGTCTATACCATCATCGGATCGCTGAAAAGCAAAGGCTCGAATACGAGCGGAACCTCATTGGACAGTTCCATTTTTGTACCGCTGGATACGCTGAGCAGGGATTTCAAGCTTGGCAGCATTCGGACGACTTATATCGAAGCCGCAACGAGTGAGAATGTGGCCATCGTTCAGTCTATTGTGGAACGGTACCTGCAAAATAAATTTAACAGCACGTCGGGCTACAACATATTTAACTCATCCCAACTCATCAGCGCAAGGCAGTCGGCTTCGAGTACGATGACCAGTCAGCTCGTCAGTGTTGCCGCCATTTCACTGCTGGTAGGCGGGATCGGCATTATGAATATTATGTTGGTCACCGTGAGCGAACGAACGAGGGAAATCGGAATCCGCAAATCGATTGGGGCGAAGCGGCGAAGCATTTTGCTGCAATTTCTGGTTGAGGCCGTCATCATCAGCGGACTGGGCGGATTGATCGGCTTCGTCCTGGGGATTGTGCTTTCCTTGGCATGGCCGTACATCAATCCGAATCAGACCACGAGTCTTTCTCTGGATATCGGGCTGTACGCTTTTTTGTTCTCCGTGCTGGTGGGCGTCGTTTTTGGGCTTTATCCCGCGAACAAGGCTTCCAAGCTCAAACCGATCGATGCGCTCCGTACCGATTGAGCTCGCATGTTTAGTTTTTACTACCCCAGGGAGGTTGTTGGAATTGAAACGTAAATTACCGTCTGTTTCGTGGAAACATACAAGCATGGCCCTCTTATTGTCGGGTTCTCTAACCATCGTGTCGCCGCTAACGCCGGTATCCCTTGCAGCAACGGAAGGGGTATACATTGCAGGCCAATCGTACTTTACGCTGGACCAAGCTGCTCTTTCTACTTCCACCCTGCAGTTTTCGGTTGTCCTGCACAATAGAGAAAGCCGGGCTATCGATTTCAACGCATACGGGGTTCGAGTAACGGACGATTCCGGACGCAGTTACACAGCCCGTCTAAGCGAAAAGAAGAGCGCTGTCGTGCTTCCGGGACAGGATCAGCGTTTCCGTTTTTATTCGGATATCATTCCGGGTATGACTGCGGCGCAGCTCAAGGTGGAGATCTTCCGCTGGGACAGCAGCCAATCTGATTTTATGAAGCATTTGGGGAGGCTGTCCGTAGCTTCTGTTGTACAGGAGGGTCAGGCGGCTGTTCCGGAGGAGATCATGAATTTGCATACAGTGGACAGCGCCCTGGCCAATGATGCCGCGGTCGCCTATCGATTGGGGCAAAGTGTTCGCGTGGTGGAGGACGGCAAGTGGTACTTGTACACGCAGTTGTCCGTAAAAAATATAGGGTCCGCCAGTGTGAAGCTTCCCGCCTCGCTTCAAGTACGACTTAAAGGCGCCGACGGGTTGAAATACTCTGCTTCGTTTGCCGATGGCAGGGATCAAACCTTTTTTCCGAACCAATCGGGCATCGTAACATTAAAAACGGCGGTTTCAAAGGACCTGTCGGAAAAGGGCCTTGGGTTGGAGTTTTATTATATGAATCAGAGCGAAGAAGTATCGCTTAGCACCATGGACATCAGCTCCTCGCTGCGAACGGCCCGGTTGGGCGATACGTTGGATTATGCAAGGCAGCTTGAAGGGGAGCATTTGACCGTCAAAGCGGAGAAAGCGACCTATTCCAAGCAAGCGGACGGAATACATGTCCAAACGGTAGTTACTGTAAGCAATGAAGGGGATTCGATTGCTTCCGTGCCTTCCTTACTGGCTACATATCAGTTTGGGGGGGCCGGAGCGTCCATTACGTCAACCGATAATACATCGCGTATTTCTTACCTGTCTCCCAAAGAAACCGCGTCCTTTTACTTTAATGCGGTGCTTCCCGAAGGGATTGACCCGAATGCCGTCCGGCTCGTGCTCTGGGAGAAGAGTAAGACCGGTTCGTCTGCCAATACGGCTGCAGCAAGCTCTTCATCGAACGGTACATCGGGCAGTGGATCCGGCAATGCATCAAATAACACATCAAGCGATGCATCCGATGCGCCGGCGTCCACCGGGGCGGCAAGCACTTCATCTCAAGCCGCATCCGCTTCGGCAGCGCATGTTCCGGTTGCGGTGTACCTTTGGGAAGGGGCCAGTCAGGCAAGCAGCATGATCTCATCGGCTCCCGCCTACAAGCTGGGGGAAAAATTGATTTTTAAAGATAACGGCGTTGTCGATAAAAATCTGGATGTATCTTTAGTAGAGCTTCATGTTCATGAAAACGATGATTTCGGCTACAAGACAGCCATCGGCAAATATAAAATTACGAATAAGGGTACGAGTTCCATTGCGCTTCCGAAGCTTCAAAACGAGCTGATTGACAAACAAGGAAAGACATACACAGGCAGCAGACAAAGCTCGGTTCCGGAGCTCATCATGCCGGGCACCTCCTATGTGATCAGTTATTCTTACTTGCTGCCGAACTCGGTGGAGGATAAGACGTTTGCTTTGAATGTGTACGATGATCAATCCGTTTCGCAGGGAAAAGTTTCACTGGGTGCCTATCAGGTCGGAATCCAGGAGGAATCGGACAGCGATACGATATCTTTCTACCCGTTCCTGGTTCAGTTCCAAAATTACACGCTGGGCTGGTCTTACAGCAGCGGGTCTTATACGTATACTTTGAATCTTTCCATGGCGATAGAGCATCCGGATCCGGTCATTGTGGATTCAAATTTCTCCAAAATGCAGTTTGATTTGGTCGATGGGATGGATCGAGTCGTCGGTACACAGACGATGACCTTCACGGGAACCGACAGGCTCATAAACGGCAAACAAAAAATATCCTTCACCGGCTTAAAGGATGAGCAGGGTACCAACGGTATCCGAGTGAAAATCTATGAAGTCATCGAGACGGCGAATGGGCCGGCCAAGCGTTTGGTTAAGGAATTAAAATATTAATATGTTCTCCATAGGGCGTCTGCAGTGTGCAGGCGCCCTTTTGGCGTGCAAAGAAGCATTTGCATCATTGCGTCGAATTAGCCATTTATTAAGTATTATTTTGATACACATAGTAATATGCGGAGGGCAGGCGCAAGTATTATAAAGTGACAGAATCGGGGATCCGGGCCTATAAACATAATCTTGCCGCCTGGAAAACCGCCAAAACGTTAATTGATTAGCTTATCGAATAGCAGGAGGTATCTTCATGGACCGTTTAAAACAACATGTTGATCGGTTATTTTCCGGGCACAAGGATCAGCCAAATTAGAGAGCTTAAGGAAGAAATTTTAAGTAATCTGGAAGCCAAAGTTGCGGATCTGACATCTAATGGTATGGAGTATTATCAAGCGGTAAGCACAGCAGTGGAGCAGTTCGATCATATCGATGGTTTAATTGACGATAACAAGGAGGTTTACATGGGGAATGCTTCCAAGCGGAATTGCGGTATCCCTTAGAAGATTCTTCAGGATTAGCAACCTTGTACCGCTGGTGATATACTCAGAGAGAATGACTGAGCCCAAAGGAGCTGAATAGGGTGGCGCAGATGGAAACGATGATCAAAGCCAGCGGCCTGGTCAAAAGATACGGCGACTTTACAGCGGTGAAAGGCGTGAATTTCGAAGTTTATAAAGGCGAGGTGTTCGGACTGTTGGGTCCCAACGGCGCAGGCAAGACGACGACGATGGAGATGATTGAAGGGCTCCGCCGTCCTGACGACGGCTACGCTGTAGTCGCAGGCTATGATACCCGTAAGGATCTGAAAAAAGTGAAAGAGGTGATCGGCGTTCAACTGCAATCCACCTCTTTGTTCGATCTGCTCAAGGTGCATGAAATTGTAAAAATGTACGCGAGCTTTTATCCGGAATCCGTACCGATCGACCCGCTGCTGGAAGATATGATTCTTCAGGAGAAACGGAACGACCGCGTCAGGAACTTGTCCGGAGGCCAAAAGCAGCGGCTGGCGATAGCGCTCGCGCTGGTGAACGATCCTCAGGTGATCTTTCTGGATGAGCCGACAACCGGACTTGATCCGCAAGCACGCCGGACACTGTGGGACATTGTGCTCAGGCTCAAGGAACGGGGAAAGACCATCGTCTTGTCCACGCATTATATGGATGAGGCGCACATGCTTTGCAATCGAATATGTTTAATGGACAGCGGCCAAGTTATTGCGCTCGATGCGCCGAGAAATCTCGTGCGAAGCCTGCAGTCGGAAAGCGCCATCGAATTCCGTTTGGAAGGAACGGAGGAGTGGGAACGGGAGCGCCTGAACCTGGCCCTCGTGTTGTTGGGCAGGGTGAGTGAAGTGAAGCAGGCGGATTACCGCAATGAGCTGTTCGTCCTGTATACCGACGATTTGCAGACATCTTTAGTCGAACTGATCGGTTTGGCTTCCCGGGAGCAGTGGAAGGTGCAGGATTTGCAAACGCGTACGGCGACCTTGGAGGATGTTTTCATTCATATGACCGGAAGGGGCTTGAGAGAGCAGTGAAGGCCTATATTCAATTAACGCTGGCTCAGCTTAGGCTGTTCGGGCGCAACAAACAGGTTTTGTTTTGGACGCTGTTATTCCCGGTATTTTTCATGGTCATGCTTGGGGCATTCCTCGGCAAAGATACCCCGGTCACGGTGTCGGGAGCGGTCATCGACCAGGACCGGACGGCGTCTTCGCAGGCTTTGATCCAAGCCTTGGAGGATCATCCGGTCCTGCAGCTTAAGGCCGCTCAGGATCTGGATGCGGAAGTGGAGGTGCTCAAGCGCGGGGATCATCAGCTTGTGATCGTCATTCCCCAAGGTTTTGCCAAACACTTGGAGGCGAGGACGGGACCCGCCGCAGGGACGCCGAACCCGGAAAGCCGGACTTCTACAGCCATTAAGGTATATTATGACGAGACGAACGCCGCCGCATCGCAGATCGGTCTGCAGCTGATCACGCCCATTGTGGACGGCATCGACAAACAGCTGTCCGGCTATGTACCGGCCATCAAGATTGAGCCGGAAGGCGTGCAGTCGTTGAAGCTCCGTTATATTGATTTCCTCGTACCGGGCATTCTGGCGATGATGATCATGTCCAACAATTTGAACGGCGTCGCCGCGCAAATATCATCGTGGAGGGAGCGGGGAGTTTTGCGCCGCATGCAGAGTACAACACTGCACGCTTCCACCTTCATTGCGGCGCAAATTACGGCGAGACTTATATTGAACGGGCTTCAGGCCGTCATTGTTCTGCTTGTGGGTTACTTGTTCTTCGGTACGCAGGTGAACGGGTCCTGGCTGACCCTGCTGTTCTTCATCATCCTCGGCACGCTGGCGTTCATGGCGACAGGGTTTATCGTGGCCGGTCTGGCCAAGACGCCGGAAAGCGCGGGACCGATTGCCGGTTTCATCTCGTTTCCGATGCTGTTTGTGGGCGGTGTCTTTTTTCCGATCAAAAATATGCCCGAGTTTCTCCAGCCGTTGGTGAAGCTCATCCCGATCAGCCATCTCACCACCGCACTGCGGCAGGTGATGAACGTCGGCGCGACGATGGGAACGATGTGGGTGGAAGCGGTATTTCTGGGTGCATGGTTAGTGCTTGCGTTTATCGCCGCCAGCCTGACTTTCAAATGGGAGTGAGACGGACACATCTTTTTGCTCAAAATGGGAAATACTAAATTCGTAAAGACGCATATGGTAATGGGGGAACATTTTTTAACAGTGCGTTGATGTTCCGTTAATCTTGTCCTCATGTTGGCAGAGTACCATGAAAGCAAGAACACCAAAAGCGAAGGGACGACGTTTAGCATGATCCTGTACCAAATGGCCAAAAGGCTGGAAGAGAGAAACCGGCTGCAGCAGACGATCAACAATCGGACGGAAGGCGATGTCGCCGATCTCACGACGCTAAAGGAGCAGGTCGAAGCCCAACTAATATCGCAAGCCAGCGTATGGTCGGAAGAAGGGGAAGATGAATTCAGGCTGACCGTGTTGAGTCCGGAGACGGAATGGATGCAGTCGAACTCCCATATGCAATAACGGAAACAATGGATCCTGACGGTTCCATTTTTTTTGTTTTGTAGGTACAATTGATATGCAGACCATATCATCATGAGTCGCTGCCATACTTTTGTACGTGATAGGGGCTGGAGATCATGCCTACCCATGTGTCGGTTATCGAGGCAAAAGGGGATTTCGTTCAGGGGATTAAAGATTGTATCCCTACCCTGCTGGGATATTTAAGCATCGGATTTGCCGCAGGCATTATTGGAAAAACGGCGGGCTTAAGCACAGCTGAAGTCGCATTGATGTCCTTGCTGCTGTATGCCGGTTCGGCTCAATTCATTTTGGCTGGAATGGTCGCCGCGGGCCATTCGGCTACCGCCATTATTATTACCGTTTTCTTTGTCAATCTTCGCCATTTTTTGCTTAGTGCGGCCTTATCGCCTTATTTCCGCCATCTCACCCCGTTCAGAAACATGCTGATCGGTTCCCTGCTCACGGATGAAACCTTTGGCGTGGCGATAGGGCAGACGGCGAATCGAAAGGCTCTCGGCGAAAAGTGGATGCACGGCCTCAACTTGGCCGCTTACAGTAACTGGTTTGCAGCCAATGTAGCCGGGGCGATCCTGGGCCAATGGATTGCGCGGCCGGAGCAATTCGGGTTGGATTTTGCTCTGCCAGCCATGTTTATAGGCCTTCTGGTATTGCAGATGTTAAGCCGCGGCACCATTGCGATAGATATTAGCGTGGCGGTATTTGCGGTTATTGTGGTGGTAGGCATCGGCTGGATGTGGTCGGGAAGCATCGCGATCATCGTGGCTACGGTGGCAGGAGCGACCTTGGGGATGGTGATCGAACGATGGAAGTAAGATGGGATATTTTATTGATTATTATCGGGGCATCGCTGGTCACGTTCATTCCCCGGGTCGTCCCCCTAATGGTTTTAAGCCGTATTCCACTGCCCGATTGGGCCCTGCAATGGTTAAAGCATGTCCCGATTGCCGTCATGGCCGCCTTGGTCGGGCAAGAGCTGTTCGTATCGGACAGCAAACTTGTATTGTGGAAGAATGTCGATCTGGCGGCCGGCCTGCTCACCTTTATCGTGGCCATCAAGACCCGGAGCCTGTTATGGACGGTGATTGCGGGTACCGCTTGCGCCATGGTACTGCGCATGGTGTTTCATTCATGAAGGGAACGCGGCAGGGGAGGCCGGTGATTTTGTCTTCCCTCCGGTTTGCGTGTACAATAGGTACAAATCGAGTAAGGCCAATTGTAAACAAAGAAGGTTTAAACCCAAGATGAAAAGCATTGTTTTATCCACACTTAATGCCAAATATATTCATACCTCTCTGGCTCTCCGGTATTTGAAGGCATATAGTCAAAAGGATTTTCCCGACATCCAGATTGCCGAATACACGATCAAGGACCCCGCGATGAACATCGTATCGGATTTGTATCAGCGAAAGCCGGATGTGGTCGGATTCTCCTGCTATATATGGAATATCGAAGAAACCATCGTCGTCATCGGCATGCTCAAAAAAATTATGCCCGACTTGGTTGTGGTGCTCGGCGGACCGGAGGTGTCTTACGACACGGACTATTGGATGAACCGTCTTCCGGAGGTTGACTTCATTGTCATGGGCGAAGGGGAAGAAACGTTCCACCATTTGCTGTCGGAGCTGCGGGGGGACCGCGCCTTCTACAGCGTGTTCGGCGCCGCTTACCGCAAGGATGGCCGTGTCGTCATCAACCCGCCGCGTCCGAAGCTGGCGCTGGATGATATACCGTCGCCGCATCGTTTTGCGGAGGACGTGCCGAGTCTTGCCAACCGGGTCGTTTATTTTGAAACCAGCCGCGGTTGTCCTTTCAGCTGCCAATTTTGTCTTTCTTCTATAGAAGTGGGCGTCCGGTATTTTGATATGGAGCGTACGAAAAGCGACTTGTTGTATTTGATCGAATCCGGCGCCAAGCTGATCAAGTTCGTGGATCGGACATTCAACATCAAGCGCGACTATGCCATGGAGATTTTCGAATTTCTCATCCGGAATCATCGCGGCTGCGTGTTCCAATTCGAGATCACTGCGGACATCATGCGTCCCGAGGTGCTGGATTACTTGGCGGAGCACGCGCCGCCGGGGATATTCCGCTTTGAGATCGGCGTACAGTCGACCAACGATCTGACCAACACGCTGGTGAAGCGGCGGCAAAATTTTGCCAAGCTGACTCGTACGGTGACGAAGATCAAAGAGAGCGGCAAGATTGACCAGCATCTCGACTTGATCGCCGGATTGCCGGAGGAGGATTACAGTTCCTTCCGCCGCACGTTCAACGATGTGTTCGAGCTGGAACCCGAGGAGCTTCAGCTCGGATTCCTGAAAATGTTGCGCGGTACCGGGATGCGCCACGATGCGGAAAAATACGGCTACATTTATATGGATCATGCCCCGTATGAAATTCTCGGTAACAACATTCTCCCGTTCAGCGATCTGGTCAGGATCAAGAGGGTCGAGGATGTGCTCGAAAAATATTGGAATGCCCACCGGATGGACCATACCGTAAAGTATTTGATCAAGCATGAGTTCCCGTCGGCGTTTGACTTTTTCCAAGAATTCGGAGATTACTGGGAGGAGCGGGGCTGGCAGAAAATCGGCCATCAGCTGGAGGATTTGTTTACCCGGCTGCACGCTTTCTTGAAGCATCGCGGGACGGAGGAGCTTGAAGTGATCGAAGGCTTCATGAAGCTCGATTATTTTCTGGGTCACAAGTACAGGCCCCGGAAAATTTGGTGGGACTTCACGCTGGATAAGCCCCGGCAGTCAGATTATATGCGGCTGCTCGCGGATCGCCCCCATGCCGTATCGGACGCTTTCGCGGCGCTGGCGATTGGAGAGAAAGAACTGCACAAGCATACGATGATCGAGGTGCTTCCGTTCCGGCTTGACCACTACCTGAAAACAGGCGACATCGACCGTTCCGCCGAGCAGCTGCTGATTGTTCATTACCCGCCGGATGCGGCCGCCCGCGCGCAATATTTCACCATGAATGTAAAGAAGTCCGCTGTGTAATCTTCAAAGCAAGTAAAAATAACACCGCCTCGCAAGGACTAAAACTTTAGTCTTAGAGGCGGTGTTATTTGGTTTATGGCAGATAGCTGCGAAGCACGGTCATGCTGCCGGTAAGCGAATAGCTGCCGAGATTGGCCGGGAGCAGGTAGCATTCGCCCGGTTTCACGGGGAGCTCACCGTCCGCCCAGCGGATGGTACCGGCTCCGTCGCAGATGATATGGATCACGAAGCTGTCCGGTGTCGTTTGCAGGCTCCAAATGCCTTCGACCTGCCCTTTGTCCGTTACGAAGAAAGGAGACCGGGCCAGTGTTAACCATTCATTAGAGGCGGACAGATCAGTTTTCATATAAGTAGCGCCAGAGCCTTCATAGGCGATCACATTCAGGGAATCTTCGATGTGCAGCTCTCTGGGCTTGCCGTCCAGACCCAGACGGTCATAATCGTACAAACGATACGTGCTGTCGGAATTTTGCTGGATTTCCGCCACCAGGATGCCCGCCCCCAGTGCGTGCACCGTACCGGATGGGATATAGAAAGAGTCGCCGGCCTGCACTGTAACTTCATTCAGGCAGTCCATGATGCGGTTTTCATTGATGGCGGCCGCAAGCTGTTCGCGGTTTACGCCGTCTTTCAGTCCGTAGATGATTTTGGCGCCGGGCTTGGCATCCAGAATATACCACATCTCGGTTTTCCCGAGCTCTCCTTGCGGAAGACGTTCATAATGATCGTTCGGATGCACCTGGACGGAAAGGTCGTCCTGGCAATCCAGCAGCTTGATCAGCAGCGGAAAGCGGCCGTTTTTCTCGGAGAAGCCTTTACTGCCGAATAAGACCTTACCGTATTTCTCCCTGATCTGATCCAGTCCCATTCCGGCCAGTTCCCCGTTTACAACGGTGGTTGTTCCGTTGGGGTGATCTCCGATCATCCAGCCTTCTCCGATGCGCCCTTCCGGCAGTTCGAGTCCGAACCGCTCAAGAGCCCGTCCCCCCCAAACTCTTTCTTTAAATTCAGGTTTGCATTGCAGCGGATATGGTTTCATCGTATGACTCTCCTATTTTTTCTATTTTAAATAGAATTATATCAATCCGGATGCATCATTGGCTATAGGTTTGGAGAAGGAGGGAAGGATTAGGAAAAATGGAATGAATCGGATGGGTTGTGCTCATAAACGTTTCTCGACCGCAATCAAATAAGGAGGACGGTTGATTTGATTCATGAAACGATATTGCAGCACTTGAAACTGCTTCTGCGGAAGCTCAGAGGCCCACTGTTCGACGGCGGCCGCTTCTTCCTCCCCGCCGGGGTGCCCGGTATACAGAACTGCGGTTATGATGCCTCCGCGGCGGATCAGCCTGGCGGCCGCTTCCAAGGCGGTGACCGTTGAATCGGGCTGTGTTATCGTAGCGTGATCGGCCCCGGGCAGATACCCCAGGTTGAACATGACCGCGGCCACAAGGCCATGCTGATCCTGAGGAATGACCCGCAGCAGTTCGGCATGGCTGCATCGATGCAGCATCACGTTCGTATCCGGCTGTTCCTTAGCTATGCGCGCCGCCGTATGATCCAATGCCTGCTGCTGAATATCGAATGCATGCACCGTACCTTCCGGCCCGACTATACGGGCCAGGAAGGCGGTGTCCACTCCATTGCCCGCTGTAGCGTCAATTGCCGTTTCCCCGGATTTAACGCGTTCTTCAATGAGTTTGTGGGTAAAGCCGAGAATCGAAACGAATCCCACGAAGGTCAGACCTCCCTGCAGATGAATTAGTTTTATCAAAGAGAACCATACTAATAGAAGGCAGACAATATGATGCCTGCCTTCGTTACTATTCTTGAGCGCCTTATTCCTGGATGCGAAGCGATTCACTTATGCCGGACGGAATCCCCAAGCTGCTCTCCATCCTCTTCCCGGGAACGGCGGAAGATTGCGTCTCTTCAGCCGGTTCAGCGCTTATGGTCGGGGGTGCAATGGGATCCGGCAGCATGGGGGCCGCCCGCTCTCCGTCAGGCTTGGCCGGATCGGCTCCCACCGTGGGCGGATCCACTATTCTCGTCACCGGATCCGTGGGCTTGTTGACAGACTCCGTCGATGGCGCAAAGGCTTTTCCGTTTTCCTGCAGCACCGTGGAGGCGGGAAGCTCAGGAACAGCAGGGGGCTTGGGAGCTATAGGCGCCGAAGATGCAGGTTTTGCCGCTTTCTGCGGCGACTCCGGCCGGCCGGTTTCGCTATCTTCAGCCGAATCCGCTGTCTTGGGAGGATTGGTCGCAGCTGGCGGAGCGTTCAGATCGGCCTTCGAAGTGTCCGTTTCCGCAGCGGGCGCAGGTATCGTTCCGGCCGGTGCCGGAGGAGAAGGCGGCTCGTTCGCACAGCCCGCCGCAATCAGCAGCACAGCGCCTAACGTCGAATATAGGAATTCCTTTGTGCCCCGCTGCATAGCGAACCACTCCTTTCAATGGCCTTTACCGTATTATAACACGTAATCTATGCATTAACCTCCGCAGTCTTCAAGCTTTTCAGCCTTTTTTTGCCCTGCCAGGTATCACGGCGTCGAAGCTCCTCGTCGAAAGCGTTGAGCACCTCCCATTTTTTGAGACTCCACATCGGCCCGATGAGCAGATCGCGCGGAGCATCGCCTGTCAGGCGGTGCACGATCATCTCCGGAGGCAGAATTTCAAGCGTATCGACGACCAGGCTCACATACTCGTCTTTCTCCAAAAATCTCAGCAAACCGGCTTCATACTGCTTGACCATCGGTGTTTTGCGCATCAGGTGAAGCAGGTGGATTTTGATCCCTTGCACGTCCATGTCGGCGACCGCGCGTCCTGTCTCCAGCATCATCTCATGCGTTTCCTGAGGGAGACCGTAAATAATATGTGCGCAAACGCGAATCCCCCTTGCCCGGAGTTTGGCGACCGCATCCAGATAGCACTGCGTGTCGTGTGCGCGGTTAATCAGCTTCGATGTGGATTCATGGATCGTTTGCAAACCCATTTCAATCCATAAGTAAGTGCGTTCGTTCAGCTCGGCCAAGTAATCGATCACATCGTCGGGCAGGCAATCCGGACGCGTAGCGATGGATAAGCCGACTACGCCCGGCTGCTGCAGGATCGCTTCATAATATTCTTTCAGCACCTCTACGGGAGCATAAGTGTTTGTGTAAGCTTGAAAATAACCGATATAATGCGCTTCCGGCCATTTTTGGTGCTGGAGATCACGGATTTTGCCGAATTGTGTCACCAGGTCGTCGCGCCGGCTGCCCGCAAAATCGCCCGATCCCCGAGCGCTGCAAAAGGTGCATCCGCCTGTGGCGATCGTACCGTCGCGGTTCGGACAGGTGAAACCGGCGTCAAGCATGACTTTAAACACCTTGGTTCCGAATTGCTTCCGCATCTCGTAATTCCATGTATGGAAACGTTTATCTCCCCATGTCAGCGGTTCGATCGTTAAGGATGGATTCATAAGGCGTACTCCTTTTCTAGTAAAGCTTCTTTATTATATTTTATCAAAACCGGATGGAAAAGCGAACTGTATCAATTTCTTCCTTTACAAAACACTCCTGTCTTGCGACAGGATAAAAAAAGTCCGCTTGATCCATGCTATATTTGCAAGGCTGCAAAACAACTCAGCTTTAGAAGGGAGAACTCCTATATCATGAACAAGCTTGGTAAAACGGTTCTTGCTCTTGCGTTGACTGCTTCGTTGGGATTTGGCGGCCAAGCCTTTGCTGAGGTATCCTCCACCGGAACAGGATTGTCCTCCACCCAAGGGACCAGCACAGCCACTGCACCCGGCAGTACGACAACGACAGGAACCGGTACGGCAACCTACACGGGCACAACCGGCACCGCGGGTACCGCCGGCAGGGGAACTGCCACTTATAACGATCCCGTTACCGGAACCCGTACGAATAATTACAATGATAATATGCTGGACCGGATGAACACCAACAATACGCGTACCGGATACGGTTATGGGGGGAATTACGACACGACAACCTACCGGACGAATGCGGCGACAGCCGGAAGAGGTATGGATTGGGGCTGGTTAGGTCTGTTGGGTCTTCTCGGGTTAGCCGGCCTGCGCGGACGCAATCATGAAGAGGGCCGGGAGAAATAACCGATCCTTTCGGCTCCATCCCGATCCCGGAAAGTTCCCATTGACCGGTTCAGACCGCTTTAACACGGGCTGACCGGTCTTTTCATTCCTATCGTTTCAGAGTATAATCGTTCAATGACATTACGCAGGCTTGCGGCAAACTGCCGAAAGAAAATGCAAGCAGTTGGAGGACGGTACTATGCGTTTAAGAGGACGTAAGGGAATCAGGGAAGCGATCGAGGCACAGCCGGAGCTGGTAGTGCTGAATCCGGAGCCGTATAAAGGGAAATGGGCTGAAGTATTCGGCAATGACCGGCCGATTCATGTGGAGCTTGGGATGGGCAAAGGCCGTTTTATCAGCCAACTTAGCGCTTTAAACCAGCATATTAACTACATAGGCGTCGATATGTACGACGAGCTGATTCGCCGTGCAAGCGAGAAAGCACGGGAATCACGTGAAGAGCAAGGGGGCGATCTGTCTAACCTGCGGCTGGTGCGAATGAACATAGAATCGATCGAGAACGTGTTTGAAGCTGGCGAAATTGAACGTATTTATTTGAATTTTAGCGATCCGTGGCCCAAAAAAAGGCATGCCCGCCGACGGCTCACCCATGCGAATTTTGTAAAAAAATATAGAACCGTATTAAATGAACGGGGAGAAATTCATTTTAAGACGGATTCCCGCTCTTTGTTCGAGTTTTCGCTGAATTCGTTCGCCGATCTGGGGCTTCGGATGCGCAATATCTCACTTGACCTGCATGCGGAGGGACCGCGTACGGACCTTATCATGACGGAATACGAGACGAAATTCTACGAGAAGGGCATGCCCATTCACCGGCTCGAGGTCGTCATAGGGGAAAAAGCCCTTGCCGAGCACCTTCGGCAGCTTGAAGCTGGCGAGAGCGGGCAGGAATAATTCCTATATGAACGTAAACAACCTGGCGGGAGAGTCCCGGCAGGTTGTTTAACGTCCGTTTGTGCGCGGTGGTTTATCCTTGCAGCATATTTATAATGGCGCGGGAGCAATCCGCCGGATGGTATGCATCCGTTCTGCGTCTCAAGCTTCCGCGGCGCTTCTCCAGATCTGGATAATGCTCAACCAGAAACCGGAACCAATGGGCGACCGTTTCCGCCGATTTGATGGGTTCTCCAAACCCGTGCTGCGTAAAATACTGCAGATTCTCTTCCTCTTGTCCCGGTATCGGCTTATAGAACAGCATCGGAATTCCCTTGGCCAGCCCTTCGGTACAGGTCATACCTCCGGGCTTGGTGATCAGCAGATCGGAAACCTCCATCCATTTGTCGATTTCTTTCGTAAAACCCAAAAGCCGGATATGGGGATGCCGGAACCGTTCGTCTTTTTTCAGCTCGGCAAGAGCCTTCTCGTTACTGCCGAGACAGACGACAAGCTGTATCCGGTCCCGCCAGCGGATCAAATCGGTTAAGAAATCCTCGTTTTTGACAAGACCCCAGCCTCCGCCCATGACAAGAACGGTGGGCAGCCGTTTCAGTCCGAAATGCGAGCGGAGCTCTTCTCTGTTGTGTCGCTCCCAGAAGTTCGGATGAATGGGAATTCCTGTGACTTGAATGCGCTCCGATGGGATGCCGCGGATCAGAAGCTTCCGCTTCACGTCGGGAGTGGAAACCAGGTAGGTGCTTACTTCTTTACTGACCCAAGTCCCGTGCGCATCGTAATCGGTAATAACGGTACACAGCGGAACGGTCAATCCGAAACGCTTCAGCCTGGAAATTACAACGTTCGGGAACGGATGGGTGCATACGATCGCATCCGGCTTCAGCTGGCGTATCACTTCTGCGGCTTGTGCATAAAAAATCCGGTGAAGTGCAAGCTGCGAGAAGCGGTTCAGCGACTTTTTATATTGTGACCGATAGACGAGCCCGTAAAGCTTCGGCTGTTTCGATACGGTTTTGCGGTAGGCGGTCAAAATCCATGGAGCTAAGGTTGGATGTAAAAACGTACCGAGCTCAAGTACATGCGTCTGGATGTCGGGCGAGAGCATGCGAAGACTGTCTGCCAGCGCATAGGCCGCTTGCGTGTGGCCTGCTCCGAAGCCCTCGGATAATAATAAGACCCTCTTATTACGCATAACTCTTCACCATGCCCTTGTTTCTTTTGAACTTATACCGAATTAACATTACTGCTTTTACCCCAAAAATGCAACGGTGGTCAGGGCGGTCGTCGTTCCGATCAGCAAGCCGGCCAGCACGTCGGACGGGTAGTGCAGTCCCAAATAGATCCGCGACATGCCAACGAGCGAAGCCACGGGAAGCAAAATTGCCGTGACCCAGGGAGTAATGAGCATCATGGGTACAGTTACTGAAAAAATGGCCGTCGTATGCCCGGAAGGGAACGAGTGGTCTTTCAGCGGTTTTTTGCATGTGTGGGTGCCTTCAAGTACAAGATAAGGACGCAGCCGCGGATATTTCTTTTTTATGATGGCGACAGGAACATGACTGAGTCCCAACGCGACACAGCTCAGCATTCCGGCCGATTTCCATACTCCCTCGGCAAACAGGGCGATGCAAAGCGCCGTGGCGATGGACGCTGCAGCGCCCCCCAGATGGGTGATGATGTTGAAAAAGAAATCCAGCGCTTGATGCCGAATCTGTTGATTGACAAAACAGAACATCCGGTGCTCATGATACTGAAGCCGCGTGACCAATCTGTTCATCATAGGATATGCCTCCCTGCAGTAAAATAAGCTTTTGTTCGGTTCTTATATGATTGTAAGACGGAATTGTTATTGGAGTATCAACAGGATATGAAAGAATCTTATATTGACGAGGAGTTCATGGCCCTATATTATATTTGACAATGGGTTATCATGGTTCATTTACCATAAATTATGAATCATATGTACAGCTTTGTCCAATTTCCGGCGAGTTCATGTAGGAATAGTTTCGCGTGGCAGCAACATTTTTGCAGACAAGTTCGTCAGTAAAGTTGTCGGTGGCAGATGACTGCCCATACAGGGGAGCATCCGCCGGTATGGAAAATGGCAGCCGGGGCGATTTGGTTTACGGAGCCGCGATGCGGATTCCGGGATGAGGGTTGTACAATCGTCGCCTCTACAAATTGGCAAAGAAAGTTTTTCCAGACGGCGCTTATAAAATAATTGAAAAACGATGAAAATAAGACGTAAAAAGCTGGATAGCAGAGAGTCCGACCGATACCGCTGCTGTTTTTCCCAAAAATGACAAAGAACCGACTTAATCAAGCGGTGTGAAGCTTTTGACAAATGACAGTAAAGAGAGGAAAATCATATTCGGCTACCCTCGCAATTGAAGAGGCATTATCGAATCCGTTATTAAACTGCTAAAGAGAAAAAAGACATAGGGGTACATACAAAAAAAGGGGGATGAATCATGCTGGACAGTATTATGCTAGGCCTTCAGTTTACGCTAATTGTCGTCGGGGCCTATCAACTGGGCCTGACGTTTTTTGGCTGGTATCGCCGTAAGAACAAGGCCCAGCACGCGCCGCAAAAAACGTTCGCCGTCTTGGTGGCGGCTCACAATGAGGAGCAAGTTATCGGAGCGTTAATTGAAAACCTGAAAAATCTGGATTACCCGAAAGAGTTGTACGATATATTCGTAATTGCTGACAACTGTACGGACAAGACTGCGCAAATCGCCCGCGATATGGGCGTATATGCCTGCGAGCGCCATAATCCGAACCTAAGAGGTAAAGGTTATGCGATTGAATGGATGCTCAAGGAGCTGTGGAAGATGCCTCGCCAATACGACGCCGTCGTCATGTTCGATGCGGATAACCTGGCGAGTCCCGATTATCTGAGACACATGAATAACGATTTGTGTGAAGGCTCGAAAGTTATTCAGGCTTATCTGGATACCAAAAATCCTAACGATTCCTGGATTACCGCTTCGTATGCCATATCTTATTTTTTCAGCAACCGGTTCTGGCAGCTGCCCCGAACCAATCTGAAGCTGGCGAACTTTCTGGGCGGCACGGGCATGTGCTTTGAAACAGGACTGCTCAAGCAGATCGGCTGGGGGGCGACAAGTCTTGTCGAGGACCTGGAATTTTCCATGCGATGCGTCAAACTTGGCGTAAAGCCCACCTTCAATCCGGATGCGAAGGTATACGATGAGAAGCCTCTTACGTTTAGGGCATCGGCAAGGCAAAGGCTGCGTTGGATGCAGGGGCATTTTGACGTTTGCCGCCGTTATTTCTTCGTTCTGCTTTGGCAGGGGATTAAAGAACGGAACTGGACGAAAATTGATGCCGCGATTTACTCGGCCAATGTATATAACTTTTTCCTTGGTTCGATTGTCACGATGGCGGTTTGGTTTGATAATATCGTGCTGGGCGGCTCGCATCTCACCAAGCTGTATGAAGTATCGCCTACGCTGTTTAACGTGGTGACGATCTCGATTTACGTCCTGCTGCCGATCTCTATGATCATGGATAAGGCATCTCTGAAAACCTATAAGTATTTGATATTGTATCCTGTCTTTATGTTTTCCTGGTGGCCGATCACGATTTATGCGTTCTTCACTCAAAACAACAAGCAGTGGAGCCATACGGAGCATACCCGCGTGATTCGTCTTGAGGACATGCACAGTAAACAGGCAGGTTGAATCTGTCGGACAAACCGATGTATCCGTTGACTTTTACAAACAGATTGTGGTATATTATTTGAGTGCAAAAGAAGAAGCGCCCGCTTCTCACCTGTCCGACGAAGGTTGGCTGGTTATGAATGATAGTGAGCTTACTTGAATATCTGATGCTTTATCGGATAGATCGATCACTTGAAACAAACTGCGTGGGCGTTTTTAACGCCCGCGCATTTTTTTTAATAACCTTTGGAGGTGGCAGGTTATCAGTACAGAGCACATGATTAATGATGAAATTCGAGCAAGAGAAGTGCGTTTGATTGGTGCGGACGGAGAGCAGCTGGGTATCAAGCCGATTCGTGAAGCGCTGCAGATTGCAATGGATCAGAATTTGGATCTGGTCAATGTGGCTCCGACGGCGAAACCGCCGGTTTGCCGGATCATGGATTACGGGAAGTACCGCTATGAGATGCAAAAGAAAGAGAAGGAAGCCCGTAAGAACCAGAAGATCGTTGAGCTGAAAGAAATTCGTCTGAGCGCGACAATTGACGAGCACGACTTTCAAACGAAGCTTCGCAATGTATCGAAATTTCTCAACGACGGCGATAAAGTAAAGTTGTCGGTTCGTTTCCGCGGCCGGGAGATTGCACATGCCGAAATCGGGCAGCGCGTTCTGGAGCGGATGGCCGCCGAGGTGGAGGATCTGTGCGTTGTGGAGCGCAGGCCGAAGCTGGAAGGCCGGAGTATGATCATGATCTTGTCGCCGAAGCAACAGCAATAATTTTACTCTTTAAGGAGGAACACCCCATGCCAAAAATGAAAACACACAGCAGCCTGAAAGGCCGTTTTAAAATTACAGGTACCGGTAAAGTAACGCGCTACAAAGCGTATAAGAACCACCTGCTGTCCGGCAAGTCCGCCCGCCAAAAGCGCGTGCTCGGCACGAACCCGGTTATGGCTCCCGGCGATGTAAGACGCCTGAAGCAGCAGCTGGCTAACATCAAGTAATTTCGTTAATATACTCAACAATTCTTGGAGGTAGATCGTCATGGCAAGAGTGAAAGGCGGATTTATCCGTACTCGTCGTCGCAAGAAAATTTTGAAGCTTGCTAAAGGGTACTTCGGTTCGAAACATAGATTATTTAAAACAGCAAAAGAGCAGGTTATGAAATCCCTGCTGTACGCATACCGTGACCGCCGTCAAAAGAAACGCGATTTCCGCAAGCTGTGGATCGTGCGTATTAACGCGGCTGCCCGTCAAAACGGTTTGTCCTACAGCAAGCTGATGCATGGTCTGAAGCTGGCCGGCGTAGAAGTTAACCGCAAAATGTTGGCGGATCTCGCCGTTAACGATATCAACGCGTTTAACTCCCTGGCTGAAACGGCAAAGCAAAAAGTCAACGCGTAATGCAAATGCATGAATATAAAAGCACCTGCTGCACAAGATACGTGAGAGCGCATCTTGGACAGCCGGTGCTTTTTTTGTCAGCCAAACGATGGATATGGAAGAAAGCTACTGCGCTCCTTGACCGGATTTAAGCGGATTGCAGCTGCTGAAGATCCGCCGTTACTTTTTCGATCATCTGAACGAACGAGGATAATTCTTCTGCGCTGGCGGCCTGCGTCTGCGCCTGGGTGGTGGTGTGTTTTGACTCCTGCTCTACTTCTTTCAGCAAGCGGGAGATGGTTCCGAGCTTTTCCTGTATTTGTTCCAGGGCCTGTTTGGATCCGCCGGCTAATTTGCGGACCTCGTTAGCGACAACCTCAAAACCGCGTCCTTGTTCCCCCGCACGGGCTGCCTCGATGGCTGCATTGAGCCCGAGCAAGTGAGTTTGATCGGATATCTCCTGAATAAGCGTTCCCATATTTTGAATTTGTTTTACTTCCGCAGTCAGTTCCTGTATCAAGTAGTGGGATTTCTCCTGCGATTCCGCCGAATGAATGGCCGATTCCGCAACCGACTGGCTGCTGCTGCTCAATTGGACCATCATCGAAACCAGCTCCTGTACTGCGGAGTTGATCCCCTGCAGTAAACGCCCTTGTTCATCCACAAGCTCCTGAACCTTTTTCTTTTCATGGTACTCATAGGCTTCCAGAACCAGCTGCGAGTCGAAATTGAACATTTTGGTAAGGGCGTGAATGACCGGGAGCCATGCGTCCGGCAGCATCCTTTGGAAGTGGTTTGTCGCCAATTCGAGATACAGCATATAGGTTCCCAGATACCATTGGGTCGTCAACCCGATCCGGGAGTGCACCTGGCCTATGTAAATTCTTTTTTCAATAAACGCCTCGTCAATCGTACCTTCCGTGAGCGAAAGAAAATACCAGTGCTGCGTTTCTTTTAACCGGTCTACCGTGCTGTGTCTTTCTATGATTTGTTTGAGTTCCGGATGCTGCATGATTCGTTCATAAAGCTCGTCAACCAAATCCCGGACGATTGCCTTAAATTCGTTGGCCTTGCTTTTTAAGAGAAATAAATCTTCGTTGGTGATGCCGATGTAATCCAGTTGTTGTTTTCGTGTCTCGGATAGTTTGTTCATGTTGCTCCCCTCTGCCTGTGTAAATGTGATTGTTATCACAATTAGGATTCGCTATCGGAGTGTAATTTCCTTCAATTGGATATCAACAATTTTTTTAGGCGCGATGCCCCATGATGGGCAAGGTCGGCGCGGAGCCCGCTGCCCCTGAGACCTGTTTTTTTGAACCATGAAAGAATGCCCGCCTGCAAAACAGCTCCACGTAAGGCATGTCAACCGGGCGGAGGGATGGCTTTAATACCGCTTGACTAAAGCAAAGGTTCGGCATATAATAAACAAAAAAGTACAACAGTGTTATCGGCTATGAAGAGGACGAAGTGATAAGGGCTCTTATGTTCAGAGAGCGGCGGAGATGCTGAAACCAATGCCATTAATCCCTTATGTACGAGCTCACCTCGGAGCTGTTTTCCTGAAAAGCGCGGCGCCTTTAAAGCATCGCGGTTATTAGGGAGAATCGGAGTGGCACACGTTACCGTGCCGAGGGTAAGCGACATGCCTGCTAGCGGCGTGCATTACCTGCTAAGGTTATTTGCCGTGAGGCATTTAACAAATCTGGGTGGTACCACGGAAGATCAACCCCTTTCGTCCCGTCAGACGCAACCATTGCGTTTGGGGCGAAAGGGGTTTTTAGTTGTTATCGGACTTTTTGAGAGGAGGGCTACACATGATCGTTCAAACCAAACAAAAGTCGAAAGAGCAGCTGCGTGAAGAGCTGCTGAAGCCGGATGTGATAACAGGATCGGAAATGCTGCTGCGCAGCTTGCTGCTGGAGGATGTAGATTGCGTCTTCGGCTATCCTGGCGGAGCGGTTTTATATATTTACGATGCCATGCACGGCAATCCGGATTTCCGCCATTTGCTGACAAGGCACGAGCAGGGCGCCATTCATGCGGCGGATGGCTATGCCCGTTCGACCGGCAAGGTCGGCGTATGTATCGCCACTTCCGGACCGGGAGCGACCAACCTTGTCACCGGTATCGCTACAGCTTATATGGATTCGGTGCCGCTGGTGGTCATCACGGGAAATGTGGCGACGACGGTGATCGGTACGGACGCGTTCCAGGAGGCGGATATTACCGGCATTACGATGCCGATCACGAAGCACAGTTACCTGGTGCGGGATGTGAAGGATCTGCCGCGGATCATTAAAGAAGCGTTCCATATTGCTTCGACCGGCCGCAAAGGACCGGTGCTGATTGATATACCGAAGGACGTATCGAACGATACCGCGCCGTTCTACTATCCGGAAAAAGTGGACATCCGCGGCTATCACCCGACGGTACAGCCCCATAAGCTTCAAGTGGACCGTATGCTGGAGGCGATTGCGGAAAGCGAGCGCCCGGTCATTATCGCAGGCGGCGGCGTCGTTTACGCGGATGCGTCCAAAGAGCTGATCGAGTTCGTGGAGAAAACCCGCATTCCCGTCGCCACGACGTTGCTTGGCCTGGGAGGCTTTCCAAGCGCGCATGAGCTGTGGCTCGGGATGCCGGGGATGCACGGAACGTATGCGGCCAACCATGCGCTGCAGAATTGCGATCTGCTGATCGGCATTGGCGCGCGTTTTGACGATCGCGTGACGATGAAGGTGAACGGCTTTGCCCCCAAAGCGAAGAAAATCGTCCACATCGACGTGGATCCGGCGGAAATCGGCAAAATCGTTGAAACGGCGATTCCGGTGGTTGGGGACGTGAAAAAGGTGCTGCAGCTGGCCAACCTCAAAGCGAAGCCGTCCCAGTCCAAAGACTGGATCGCCTGGAACCAGGAAAACAAGAAGAACTTCCCGCTGACCTACCAGGATTCGGATACGGAGCTGAAGCCGCAGTATGTCATCGAGATGATCAATGAGACGACCAAGGGAGAGGCCATTATAACAACGGATGTAGGCCAGCACCAGATGTGGACGGCGCAGTACTACAAGTTCAACCATCCGCGTTCCTGGATCACTTCCGGCGGTCTCGGCACCATGGGCTTCGGCTTCCCGTCGGCGATCGGCGCGCAGGTAGCCCATCCGGATCGGCTGGTCATATCGATCAACGGCGACGGCGGCATGCAGATGTGCTCGCAGGAGCTGGCGATTTGCGCCATCAACCAGATTCCGGTGAAGATTGTCGTCATCAACAATCAGGTGTTGGGGATGGTCCGCCAGTGGCAGGAGATTATCTACGATAACCGATACAGCCATATCGATCTTGCCGGCAGTCCGGACTTTGTGAAATTGGCCGAAGCTTACGGCGTGAAGGGACTGAGAGCTGCCAACAAAGAAGATGCCCGCCGCGTATGGCAGGAAGCGTTGGACACCCCGGGTCCGGTGCTTGTCGAATTCATCGTGCCTAAAGGGGAGAACGTCTTCCCGATGGTAACACAGGGCTCGACGATAGACCAAATGATAATGGGGGATTCGTAAATGACTCGCAAACACACCATATCCGTTCTAGTGAACAATCAGCCCGGTGTGCTGCAGCGCGTATCCGGCCTGTTCGGCCGCCGGGGCTTCAATATCGAGAGCATTACTGTCGGCGAATCCGAGGAGCAAGGCTTGTCCCGTATGGTCATCGTTACCACGGGTGATGATCATACGCTGGAGCAGGTATCCAAACAGCTCTACAAGCTGGTAGATGTCATCAAAGTGGTCGATTTGAGCTCGAATCCGATGGTAGCTCGCGAGCTCGCGCTGATCAAGGTCAATGCGGAGCCGAACGTCCGTCCCGAGATTCTCGGCGTGGTCGAGACGTTCCGTGCAGCTGTCGTTGACATCGGTCCGAACACGCTGGTCGTGCAGGTGGTAGGCGATTCGGAAAAAATCGATGCGATGACCGAGCTGCTCAAGCCTTACGGGATCAAGGAATTGTCCCGAACCGGCGTCACCGCAATGATTCGAGGCATGGTGAAATAAGCGTTTGAAGATTTTCCGGAAATCGTAGTACAATGTTCTGTGAGCGGGGGCTCAATCGGATGACATAACTGGAAGACGCTCGTGGTCCGCTTGAGCACCCGCTCACGGGGTTTATATTAAAGGAGGAGCTATTATATCATGGCAGTCACTATGTATTATGAGAAAGATGCTGATTTGAACGTATTAAAGGGCAAGACGATTGCCATCATCGGCTACGGCAGTCAAGGACACGCCCAAGCGCAAAACCTGCGTGACAGCGGTCTGAAAGTGATTATCGGCCTTCGCCAAGGTCGTTCCTTTGATCAAGCGAAAAACGACGGATTTGAAGTATATTCCGTTGCGGAAGCGACCAAGCTTGCTGACGTCGTTCAAATTTTGATGCCGGACGAAACGCAAGCGAGCGTTTACAAGAATGAAATCGAGCCGAACCTGAAGCATGGTGCAACGATCATGTTCTCTCACGGCTTTAACGTCCATTTCGGTCAAATCAATCCATCTGCGGATAAAGACGTTCTGCTTGTCGCGCCAAAATCCCCGGGTCACATGGTACGCCGTGTATTCGTGGAAGGCTTCGGCGTGCCTGGTCTGATCGCAGTTCATCAGAATGCTACGGGTCAAGCCCAAGCCATCGGTTTGGCTTATGCCAAAGGTATTGGTTGTACACGTGCAGGAGTTATTGAAACCTCTTTCCGTGAAGAAACGGAAACCGATCTGTTCGGTGAGCAGGCCGTTCTTTGCGGCGGCGCATCCGCACTGGTAAAAGCCGGCTTTGAAACGCTGGTAGAAGCAGGCTATGCTCCTGAAATGGCTTATTTCGAGTGCTTGCACGAGTTGAAGCTGATCGTCGATTTGATGTATGAAGGCGGTCTGGCAGGCATGAGACATTCCATCTCCAACACGGCAGAGTACGGCGACTATGTAACCGGACCTCGCATCATCACAGACGAAACGAAGCAGGAAATGAAGCGCGTTCTGTCCGATATCCAACAAGGCAAATTTGCTCGCGACTTTATTCTTGAGAACCAATCCGGTCGTGCGTTCCTCACGGCTACCCGCCGTATGGAATCCGAGCATCCGCTGGAGCAAGTCGGTACCCAGCTGCGTGAACTGATGCACTGGATCAAGAAGTAATCGAACTGACAATGAATGATTAGCGGCATAAGGTCAGCTTGGGAAACTGTGGGGAACGGACGGCAGGGCAAGTTCGTTCCCGGAAGTTTCCCGGGCTGTACCTTTTTCTGCTTTAATAAAGTGGTTAAATTTTGATAAAGCGCAGGTGAGACGGCATGAGAAAAATTTATATTTTCGATACGACGCTGCGCGACGGCGAGCAATCGCCGGGCGTGAATTTGAACATGCAAGAAAAGGTGGAAATCGCCCTTCAGCTGGAGAAGCTGGGCGTAGACCGGATCGAAGCCGGTTTTCCGGCGGCCTCCCCAGGCGATTTGGCCAGCGTGAACGCCGTAGCCCGGACTGTGAAGAATGCCACAATCGTGGGTCTCTCGCGCTCCCGTGTGCAGGACATTGATGCGGCGCGCGAAGCGCTCAAGGATGCGCAGGATCCGTGCTTGCATTTGTTCCTTGCCAGCTCGCCGATTCACCGGAAGTATAAGCTGAAGATGGAGAAGCATCAGGTGCTGGAAACGGCGGAAGCGGCTATCCGGTATGCCAAAAAATATTTCGATAAAATTGAGTTTTCGCCCGAGGATGCCGGACGTACCGAGCTGGATTTCTTGTGCGAAGTGACGGAGATGGCCATTCGGGCAGGAGCAACCGTCGTGAATATTCCCGACACGGTTGGCTATATGACGCCTTACGAGTTCGGCAATATCTTCAAGACGCTGAAGGAAAATGTGCCGGGCATCGAGAAAATTCAGCTCAGCGCGCACTGTCACGATGACCTTGGCATGGCGACGGCCAATGCGCTTGCGGCCATTCTGAACGGTGCCGATCAAATCGAAGGAACGATTAACGGGATCGGCGAGCGCGCGGGCAACACGGCAATCGAGGAAGTAGCGCTGGCGCTGGAGACACGTCAGGAGTTCTACCAGGCGAAGACATCGCTTACGTTGTCCGAGATCGCCCGTACGAGCCGTTTGGTGAGCAAGCTGACAGGCATGGTCGTACCGGGCAATAAAGCGATTGTCGGGGCTAACGCGTTTGCCCATGAATCGGGCATTCACCAGGACGGCATGCTCAAGGAAAAAACGACTTACGAAATCATGTCTCCGGAGACAATCGGTCTGAAGGAAAGCAAGCTGACGCTCGGCAAGCTGTCCGGCCGCCATGCATTCCGTGAGAAGCTGGTCGATCTCGGCTATAACCTGAACGATGAGCAGCTTAATGCGGCCTTCGCCAAATTTAAGGATTTGGCCGATAAGAAGAAAAACGTGACGGACGACGATATCCTGGCCTTGATCGAGGAGAAGCTGATCGAGACGCCGGAAGTGTTCTCTCTCGAAACGATTCAAGTTTCTTACGGCAACCAATCGACACCGACCGCAACGATTCGCTTGAAGACGATCGAAGGCGAAACGCTGGAAGAAGTAGCGCTGGGCAACGGTTCCGTCGACGCGATCCTCAATGCGATCGATAAAGCGACGAAGGAAGAGGTCGAGCTCGAAGATTACTCGATCCAATCGGTCACGCAAGGCAAGGATGCGCTTGGTGAGGTGCATGTCGTACTGAACCAGGGCGATTATTCCGTACAGGGCCGCGGCGTAAGCACCGATATTCTCGAAGCAAGCGCGCGGGCCTATGTGGATGCGATCAACCGGCTGATAGAGAAGCGGAAGTCCCCGGCTCGCAGCCGTGATAATGTATCGTTGATCTAGCTATGTTCATGAATAAGGGGGTGTCCCAAAAGTCACCGAGGTGACGGGGATACCCCCTTTTTTAATTTTGTAAAACAATAAAGAAGCCAAACCTTGGTAAAATGGAAGTGACGAGCAACCATTCAAAGGAGGGCTTCTTTTGTACATTCAATATAACATGGATCAACTTTGTCTGCCAATGGA